>CAZSDJ010000048.1:0-10625 GCA_964605645.1 uncultured Planctomycetia bacterium | reverse complement strand
TATGTTACTGCATAGAGTTAGAGAAAATTAGGCCTATTTTTTGGGGAAACTCCAATTTCGATAACTTTATTTAATAAAAAAAGGGCAGTAATTTCTTACTGCCCTTATGAAACACTTACGAGAGTATCGGATCTATTTTCTTAAATTTATTTGTTAGAAGCGGCGACCAGAACCAAAGTTATCATTCCTTGGTTTTCTTGGCCGAGCTTTGTTTACTTTTAAGTTCCTACCTGATACATCTTTCCCGTCTAAAGCTTCAATTACTTTTTGAGTATCTTCTTCTGTCTCAAATTCAGCAAAACCAAAGCCTTTTGACCTACCGGTGTACTTGTCACTGATGATCGTTACATCTGTGGGGGTTGCTCCGGCTTCTTCGATTACTTTCTGCAAATCTTCTTTCGTGGTGTCATAATTCAAATTGCCAATGTAAATTTTCTTGTCTTCACTCATACTTTTTCTCCTTGATTTCCGATCCTCTTCCTCTCTTTCTGTGTCAAAGAACTATTTTCTAGCTTAATTGTACCCTTTTTATAAGGATTGTAAAGAAGTTTTTTTAATAAAAGCAATGTCATAATTATTCGCAAATTCTAAGAATAAATAGGTGTCTGCCCCTATTATCCAATCTTATTTGCTGGCTTCTTTTTCCTTCTGTTTTTCTTCAATAATAGTTTCGGCAATTTGGAAAGGAACTTGCACGTATTTTTCAAAATGCATTGAATAATCAGCTCGCCCGCTACTTAAAGAGCGTAAATTACTCGCATAACCGAACATTTCAGCCAAGGGAGCTTCGGCAGAAATTAATTGCTGCTTTCCTTTGGAGTCGATATTAATCACTTTGCCGCGACGGGAACAGATATCGCCTACGATACCTCCCACATATTCTTCGGGAGTCGTAATTTCAACAGACATATGCGGCTCCAACAAAACCGGGCTGCTTTTGTTAAAAGCTCTCTTGAAACATTCGCCGCCTGCCATTTTAAAAGCAAATTCCGATGAATCAACATCATGAAAAGAACCGTCTACCAACCGGACTTCAACATCAACCACGGGAAATCCGGCATAGATTCCTTTTTTCATGGTTTCGATTATCCCTTTTTCAACCGCCGGGATATATTCGCGCGGGATTGCCCCGCCCTTAATTTTATCGACAAAATTAAAGCCTTCCGATGGCTTTGCCGGTAAAATATCTAAAACAACATGGCCGTATTGGCCGCGCCCGCCGGTCTGTTTTGCATATTTAAAGTTTTCTTTAGTATTGCTCAAAATAGTTTCTTTATAGGCTACCTTCGGAGCGCCGACCTTTGCTGCAACCCCAAATTCTCTTTTTAATCTATCTACAATTACATCTAGGTGTAATTCACCCATCCCGGCTATAATTGTTTCATCGGTTTCCGGATTACTGCGGACAGTAAAAGTGGGGTCTTCCTCGGCCAATCGATTTAAGCCTTTTGATATTTTATCTTGATCAGATCGGCTTTCCGGTTGGATACTGATTGCCATAACCGGCGCCGGAAACTCCATCGCTTCTAATAAAATTTGATTTTCAACTGAGGACAACGTATCGCCGGTTGTTGTATTGTCAAGGCCCACGGCTGCCGCAATGTCTCCGGCATAAATATCGGGCCGGCTTTCGCGCTGGTTGGCATGCATCTGTAAGATTCTACCTACTCTCTCTTTTTTGCCTTTAGTCACATTTTGGACATAAGAGCCGGCTTCTAACTTCCCCGAATAAACCCGAAAATAAATAAGTTTACCCATGTGAGGATCAGCTTGAACCTTAAAAGCTAAGGCTGAAAACGGCTCTTCATCTTTCGGTTCTCTTTTTATTTTATTATTAGGATCATCCGGGTCACTACCTTCAGCAGCCGGTAAATCGAGGGGTGAAGGGAGATATAAATTTATTGCATCTAACAGGCGCTGTACTCCTTTATTTTTAAAAGCAGAGCCGCACATCGCCGGCACAATATTGTTGGTAATAGTCCCTTTTCGGATAGCTTTAATTAGTTCTTCTTTTGATATTGAATCTTCAGATTCTAAATATTTTTCCATTAAAGAATCATCTAATTCCACTGCCTTTTCCACCATAATATGGTGATATTCTTTAGCTTTCTCCTTGTAGTCTTCCGGTATATCTTCAATATGAAAATTTTTACCCATTGATTCATCATCGTAAATATAAGCTTTCATATCCATCAAATCAATTATACCGCGAAAAGTATCTTCGGCTCCAATCGGAACCTGTAAGGGTATTACGTTAGCCCCTAATTCTTCTTCGATTTCCTTAACTACTGCAAAAAAATCTGCACCGGCTCTATCCATCTTATTGACAAAAGCGATTTTAGGAACTTCGTATTTATCCGATTGGTGCCAAACTTTCTCCGCTTGCGGCTCCACCCCGCCTACCGCACAAAATACAGCGATTGAGCCATCTAATACCCTTAACGACCTTTCCACTTCAACCGTAAAGTCAACGTGGCCGGGGGTATCGATAATATTTATTCGATGTCCCTGCCAGCTGCAGGTAGTTGCAGCGGATGTTATAGTTATGCCACGTTCTTGTTCTTGTTTCATCCAGTCCATTACCGAAGCTCCATCATGAGTTTCGCCTATTTTGTGAGAACGCCCTGTATAGAAAAGAATTCTTTCAGTCAGGGTAGTTTTTCCGGCATCAATATGAGCCATAATCCCAATATTGCGTACATTTTTTAAACTAATTTTTCTTGCCATTTCATCTTCCTCTTTTTTTTATTCGGTAAGTTCTTTAATTTTCGTCAAAAGCAAACTTAAGTCAAAAGGCTTAATGAAGTATTCATCAGCTCCAACCTCAATAACTTTTTGGCGATCTTGTTGTTGATCAAGCGCAGAAAGCACAATTATCGGCAAATCTTTGAAATTATCGTCAACTAGCAATACTTTTAATTTTTTCATAAATACGCCTTCCCCAATTTTTTTTTTATTTCTGAATAAAAAATCTTCCCCGGCGAGCCGCCGCTCGGTCAATAATTAAATGTTCATCGGGGGTGAGCCGCAGGGCTTCGTGAATTGAGCGGTCAAAAGTATAAAGTTCAACGTGCTTGCCATAACGTTCCTTAACTTCTTTAATAACATCGATAAAGTCAGAATCCCCGGAAACTAACGCCGCGACATCATATTGATCGAGAACTGCCTTGGCAAACATATCCAGAGCAATCTTAACATCTAAGCCTTTTTGCACCCAGCCCTGGTTAACTCTTACCAAACGGCCCAATTTTATTTCGAAGTAGGGGATAGAAAGTTTTAAATCTTTTAAATAATCATGCTGTTCCTGGTAAGTTTTTTCATTCTCAGCCTTATTAAATTCAGCTGAATAATAATAACAGCGGATAAGGCGCCGATTGTCTGTAATCCAATTAATTATATTTTGCCAATTGATACTTTTTCGGCCGATTGTTTTTTTGTGCTGTATTTCCCGCATCTTCTGAACAACATATTCTGCGTCTAAAAAAATCATAATTCTTTGCTGCATAACCTTCCTCCCTCTTTATATGAAATAGGTTTATAATCGAAATAACCAAGAAACAAGATACAATAACCAAATAAGATACAATAACCAAATAAGATACAATAATCAAATCTCAATAATCAAACCTCCCAGTTAATTAGTTAATTAACCAATTACCAAATAATTTTATTGAGCTTTATCGATAATTGAAGATAGAATCTTCTTAAGTTCGTCGGCTTCTTTAATCAAGGATTGAGCCTCAAGTTTTTTCTCTCTATTAGCTTCTAAAATTAATTCTAACCAATGAAGGCTTCCCTTAGCTTCTCTTCTTGAAATTTTCATTCTTTGAATAAAATCCTTTTTTCCTAAAGCGTCATTAGCTTCTCTGTAATTAGCTCCTACAGAACCTGCCGCACCGACAACCTGACCAACTAACCTATCATTCATTGGATTTCTCACTAAATCCTTGCACATTCTAACAACAGCTTTTCCGAATTCAGTTGTTCTCTTTTCTAAATCAAATTCTCTCATTTTTTATTTGATTATTGTAATTTGGTTATTATTTGATAATTGTATCTTGTTTCTTGTATCTTTCGCTATAAGTATTCTAAACTTTAGATAATGTTTTTTGATATAATTCTAAATCGGCTTGGCTATAGAGAATGAATTTTACTTTTTTTAGATTATTTAATTTTGGAGCTACTTCCTCTATCGTGTTTTTAACAATATTTACCGCTTGCTTGGCCGGGTAGCCGAAGGCTCCGGTTGAAATTGCCGGAAAACCAATTGACTTTATTTTGTTTTGCTCAGCTAAATAAAGCGCATTCCGGTAGCAATCCGCAAGCAATTTATCTTCCGGTTTATCTTTACCGTATACCGGCCCCAGGCAATGAATTACGAACTTATTGGGAAGTTGATAGGCACTAGTTATCACCGCTTGGCCGGGTTTTATGGGGCCCAGTTGGCTGGATTCTTTTTCTAATTCCGGCCCGGCAGCCCGATGGATTGTGCCGGCGACCCCTCCTCCGATGCAAAGCTGAGCATTAGCAGCATTTACCACTGCATCTAGGTCAGATTGACTAGCAATATCACCGCAAACACACTCAATAGTTATCTCTGATATTTTTTTACTCATAGATTACTTCTAAAAAATAGGTTAAGGTTTAGGTTGAGGTTTAGGTTGAGTCTTGGGTTCCTTCTTTAGTGATTCCCAAACAAAAATAATAAATTTACCTAAAAGCCAAACAAAAAATATAGCTAAAGCGATAATAAGAAATATCCTTAACGCAAATCCTAAAATTAATAAAAATGGATAAAGCAAAAGCCCTAGCCCCGATAATAATAATGCAGTTAGAATAAATATCAAACCTACCAAAAATTCTTTCATCGTTTACGTATGGTTTTACGAAATAACCAATAATCAAGAAACAAGATACAAATAAATTCCAATATCCAATTTCCAAATTCCAAACAATGAGTTCGTTTGGTTATTGATTATTGATTATTATTTGATTATTTTTTCTTACCTCGCAATTTATTACTTATTTTAACAAATAAATTATTTTTATTGCCGATTATCTTTTTAATTTTACCTATCTTATCTTTTGTAGCACTTTCTCCTTCTTTAATCAATGAATTTATTTTTGAAAAACCAGCCCAACTGTAACTACCCACTTCCGGCCTAATAATGATATCGGCTGACTGCATTTTAAGCTCGCCAATCTCTTTTTCTTTAATCATCTCCGTACGAAACAAGATATCGTGGCCATGTTTGAATTCCGTTGGTTTTATATCCAGACTGGTATCAACTGCTATGGTAAAATCTGCTCCCATTTTTTGCGCTATTTGAACCGGTACCATATTAATAATACCGCCATCAACTAATAATTTATCGCCTTGTTTAACAGGCGGGAAAACCCCGGGGATTGAAATACTGGCAAAAATAGCATCCGACAATAACCCCTTACTGAAAAGCACCTCTTTGCCCCAATTAATATCAATTGCAGTACAAGCAAATTTTATCTTTGTGTCTGAAAACTTTTTAGAATTTATTAATTTATTAATTATTTCTTTAATTTTTACACCATCGGTAATTGAACCGTTGATAGCCCGTAGATTCCAAAGAAAAAGCTTTGATACAAAAGTAGCAAGTCTTTGAAAAATAATTTCCTTTTCTTCTTCGGTACGAGGCGCCGCCAAAGATTCTAATTTACTTAAATCTTTATGTTTAACCAACTCTAAAACCTTTTTCTCTAAAACATTGGCATTAGCAAAAAGCGCATAAGCTCCGCCAATCACTGCCCCCATACTTGCTCCTACTATGATATCCGGAACAATCCCAGCTTTTTCCAGCTGCTTGATCACCCCAATGTGAGCCAAGCCTCTCGCCCCGCCACCACCTAACACTAACCCAATCTTTTTATTTGTTGCCATAATCAAACTACTTAACTTTACTAAAGTGAAAAGTTTAAAAGTCACAAGTTAACATGTGACATATAACTTATGACTTATAACCCTTAGTTTCTACCCCTTACTCTTTAACTATTGTTATACAAAATCAATATAAATCAATCTTTTTCTGGTATTTTTTGTAAAAAAATTATTCAGCAAAAACCTCTGCCTGGAAAATAAAAATATCACATTCTCCGGTTTGCCAGCAGTCAGAGCCAAGGCCTGCTTTCTGAGCACAAAGATTATTCATAAACTCTTTTTTATCCCAACCGGTTTCTGCTGCTACCTGCGGTAAAAATACTCCGGATTGAAAACCTTTTTTGACCAGTACACCGTGCTTACCGAGGATAATTTGATCGGGATTATTAATCTTTTGAAGCGGCGACAAGACCGATACTTCGATCTTAATATCATCAAGCTCGGCATCCGAAACAGGAGGAAATCTAGGGTCTTGGCTGGCAGCTGCAATAGCCATCTCTCGCACAGCTAAATAAAGCGGTTCTGTTGCTGTAATACTTCCAATGCAGCCCCGCAAATCGCTCCCCTTACGCAAAGTTACAAACACCCCTAATTCTTCTTTTAATTTATCGTCTCTGACTTTCGGCTGATATGTTTTATTTTCTTTAATCTTTTGGATTAAGGTTTCCCGCGCAATGGCTAAAACTTTTTCTTTTTGAACCGGAGTTAATAAATTTTCCATAAAATGTTTTTAAAATTATCAATTATTAATTCTCCCGCCATCAAGCCTCCTTTCGTTTTTTTGAAAATTTAATTATTTTTTTTATTAAATCTTTATATTCAATTCCAGATTTTTTCGCAGATTCTGCCAACTCATCATCGGGGTCAAGTGATGGATTGGCATTAGCTTCTAAAATATAAATTTTTCCTTTAGGTGTAACTCGAATATCAAAACGAGCATAACTTTTCATATTTAAAGCACGATAGGCTCGCTTGCAAACTTTTTCAATTTCTTTTTTTAAACCAAAACAAAGATTATTTGCAAAAATATTTTTCAGCTGCCAGCGCTTGCGATACTCATAATCCCATTTAGCGCGATACGTTGCAATCTTTGGCTCATTTTCAGGAAGTTTACCAAATGTTAATTCCCGCAACGGTAAAACCTTCAGGCGATGCGTGCCGATTACACTTACATAAAATTCTCTGCCTTCAATATATTCTTCTACTATCGCATCATCACCAATGCTGTCGTGGATAAATTTAACTCTTTCTACTAAAGCTTTTTCATCTTCAACAACTGAAGCTTGCGCCAGGCCTCGGGAAGCTTCGTCGCTTAATGGTTTCACGATTAAAGGGGTATTCAGGCGCTTCGGGAGCCAAATTTTTCTCCTCCGGTAAAATGTATAAAATTGGGGTACTTTAATTTTATGAAAATTTAAAATAGTTTTGGTCAATCCTTTATCGCAGCAAATCAATAAGCTGCGCGGCGATGCCCCGGTATAAGGGATTTGCAGCATCTCTAAAACTGATGCCACATTTTTATCAAGATGAGATTTTTGGTCAAAGACTTCCACCAAATTAAAAATAACATCCGGCTTAAATTCAGCTATTTCTGCCAATAAAAGGCTAATATCATTGTGTAAACCCAAAGTTCTTACTTGATATCCGGCACTGAGCAAGGCGCGATGGACTTCTCTTTCCGTATCCCAATCAAAATCAGAGAATTCTTTTTTAAAATCATAACCTCTTTCTACTCCATACGGAGAATCAAAAAGCAATAACACTTTTCTCAGTTTTTTCTTCATTATTTACTAAATTTACCGGTATGAGTATAATTCATGATTAAAGTTGTAATGTATGCTGTTGTATCAACCAAAACTTTAGTTTCCGGTGTTTCAATTGAAAGCTCTAACTCTTTGCATCTTTTAATGATAGTGTTAATCAGTTCTGAAATAACGTATTTTTTCTCTCCGGTCCAGCCAGCTGTTGAATTTATAATTTCCTTTTTATAATTATTAATAAATTTAGAAGCTAATTTAGGTTTTTCCATAACCTTTGCAAAATCATTTTTTTCCACAAATATTTTTTTTAAATTAATATCATGAAAATCAGGAAAATTCTCAGCATAATAATATTTTTTCTTCTTATAAAAATTTTTTAGTTTAATTTTCATTGTTGAATGCTGCCAATACTTATTACCTTTTTTTACTAAAGGCTCTTTCTCTTTAATTTCTCCCATTATTTTATCAAGATAAAATAATTTATCCAAAGCCCGCCAACCTTTATACTTTTTCCGCCAGTTTAAACCGGGTGTCAGCCAAACGGCAAAAGTTTCTGCAAAATCCTCATCAGGATGATACTGGGCATAATAATCTTCCAGATGCCTTACAAAACTCCTACTGTAAGGGCGAAACCGATAATTATCAGGATACTCCTGGCCAAATTTTCCAAACATCTTCCGCCAACTCTGCCGGCGGTATAGTTTATAAGCATAATTTAGAGCATGGCCGGTTTCATGCCGCAACAATTTCATGCACCAATTGCGATTATTTCCTTCAGCTTCAAGCATCATTTTTTTTTCTAATTTTGTCAACTTCGGATCAGCCAAAAAAAAGGGGATACCGATCACCGGTTCTTTATCCGGAGCTAACCATTCATCAGCCAAATAACACTTCGGCTTAAATTTTATATTTTTTTTATCTAATTCTTGGTAAAGATTATCAATGCAACCCTCGAGCCAACTTCCTTCTATCTTAACCGGTAAATCACAAATTCGCAGCTCCAGGAGCTCAGCTTCCTTTAATTTTGAAATATCCAGATTCTTATTTTTTTTCATGCAACTAGTCAATTATTTACCTTTGACAACCCGCTACCTATTTTTAGATTTAGCTTTTTTTTAGACCAAATAAATATTTTATCCTGAGGCTTAACTGTAAAATTTAATTTTATGCCGCATTTTTGGCCTGATTCCACCTTGTCTACAAACTGATGATTTATTTGTATCTGATCAATTTCGGCAAATTTTGCCCCCGTATTTGGGCCAATAAATAACAATTTTTTACCTTTACTTAATGATCCATTGCTAACTTCGATTTCGGCTACATTAATTTTTTTATAAAATTTTTTCACTCTGCCTAAATATATTTTTTGGTATTTATTTTCTAATTCCTTACTGATCCATTTTTCCGGTTTACCAAAATAAAATCCACTGGAAAAGCCGCGATTATAAACTTTGCTTAATTCTTTTTTTAAGTTTTCCTTATAATTATTATCTAATTTATTTTGATAAAAAGCATCTATCGCTTTTCTGTAAGCCGAGACAACTACCGAAATATATTCAGCAGATCTTCTTCTGCCTTCAATTTTAAATGCATCAACTCCTGCCAGCAAAAGTTGGTCAATAAAATCAATAGTGCATAAATCTTTTGGGCTTAATATATAATCTTGGCCCAGTAAGTAATCATCTCCATCTTGGGCATCGGTTATTTTAAATTCTCGCCTGCACACTTGCAGGCACCGGCCGCGATTAGCAGATTTATTAAAAGAAAATTCCGAGAGTAAGCATCTTCCCGAAACAGACACACACATTGCTCCATGAATAAAAACTTCTAACTTACAATCTAATTTTTCTTTTTTTATTTTTCCGGCAATGGCTTTAATTTGAGATAACCGGCATTCTCTCGCCAAAACCACTCTTTTGGCGCCATCTTGGGCATATTTTTTAAGAGCAGAAAAATTAGCTACACTGGCTTGCGTGGAAAGATGAATGTTTAAACCTAATTGCTGTGCGATTTGAAAAACAGCCATATCCCAGAGAATTACAGCATCAATTTTTGCTTTTTTTGCCTCTTTTAAAAACTTTTTAACTTCTTCTAACTCATTTTGATAGATAAGTGTATTTAAAACTAAGTAAGCTTTTTTTTGCTGGCGATGCAGAAAATCAACAATTTTTTTTAATTCTAAAATATCAAAGTTTAAAGCATTGTCCCGCATATTAAATTTCTTTAAACCAAAATAAATACTGTCGGCACCGGCAGAAACCGCTGCTTGCAGTGACGCCCAATCTCCGGCCCCGCAAACCAATTCAATTTTTTTCTCTTTTACCATGATATCTTGATAATTTTATATTTTAAGGTACCGGCGGGAGCCTCTACTTCAATAATATCGCCTTTTTTATGGCCTAATAATGATTTTCCCACTGGAGATTTGGTAGATATTAAATCTTCTAAAGGATCAGCTTCATCTTCGCCAACCAGTTTATAAACTATTTCTTCTTCCGACTCTAAGTCTTTTAAGGTTACTTCTGCCCCCAAATAAGCTTTGTCCGTATCAATATCTTGGGTGTTGATTATCTCGGCACGGCTTAATTTATCATCTAACTCTCTAATTTTACGTTCATTCTCCGCCATCGCTTCTTTCGCAGCATGATATTCTGCATTTTCTTTTAAATCTCCTAAAGCCCGGGCATGTTCAATGCTGGCAGTAATTTCTCTTCTTTTTTTCCGTTTTAGATAATCTAATTGATTTGATAGTTTTTCATAACCCTCTTGGGTAAGGTGTACTCTTTCCATGTTTCCTCCTTCTGATTAGTATTGCGTATCGAGTATCGAGTATCGAGTAGTGCGTAATGTATTACTATTTTAAACTTTTGGCTGGATATGTCAAACCTTTGATACTAGAGCACTGTGTCAAGTTTTAGTAGGTAGTTTTTTAGCGGCCTTAAAATGTTTAAGGT
>CAZSDJ010000047.1:0-10816 GCA_964605645.1 uncultured Planctomycetia bacterium | reverse complement strand
GTTTTACCAAACTCAAACTTTGTATCTGCAATAATTATCCCCTTTTTTTGAGCATAATCAGCGCATTTTTTATAAATTTTAATACTTAAATCTTTAAGCTTCTCGGCTAAATTCGGCCCGATACTATTTTTCATATAATCAAAATCAACATTTTCATCGTGGCCTTCTTCTGCTTTGGTAGCCGGTGTAAAAATTGGTTCCGGTAACTTATCAGACTCTTGTAAACCTTCCGGTAGTTTTATGCCGCAGACACTGCCTGTATTTTTATAATCTTTATATCCTGAACCGGCTAGATAGCCTCTGACTACACACTCAAAAGGAAAAACTTCACATTTTTCAGTTATCATAAACCGGCCGGTTAACTCATTGGCTTGATCGGAAATTTGTTGAGGTAAATCCTTATTATCAGCTGAAATTAAATGATTGGAAACTAAATCTTCTAAATAAGTAAACCAAAAAAGTGATATTTGAGTAAGGATTTTCCCTTTAGTTGGGATTGGCGTAGGTATCACTACATCAAAACAAGAAATCCGATCGGTAGCTACAATCAATAATTTATTGTCTAAATCGTATACATCCCTGACTTTTCCTTTTTTAAAAATTTTTAAATTAGTAAAATTTGTTTCTTTAATCATCTTATCCTCCAAAATTAGACGGTTGGGGGTAATCACCCTTTTCTTTTTGGCACTGTACCAATCTTTCTTTTTGTTCTGCCAACTCTTGAAATAAAATCTCCGGAATATTCTCCCGGTCTTTATAGATATTGGTAATTCTTTCAATCTTTTCTAAATTTTCCGGGATCCTTAAAGTAAATTGAGTATTATAATCCTCCTGAGAGTAATCTTTCCCTAAGTAATCTTTAAACAGCTCTTTTAGATCTTGGTATCTAGGTATATACCCTGTAGGCAATTTTAAAGCATCAATTTTTTTATCCGCCCTCAACTTTGCCCATTTTAACCAAATCTTTTTATCTTTCATCCCATTTAAAAATTTTCCTTCTTTATCCCTTAGAAAATAATTAACAGAAAATATCGGAGGCACATCCTCTAGGCCTTTTCCAAAATTTAAATTAGCTTTAATGTATTTAGCTAAGGGTACCGATAAAAAATCAATATTACTCATCGGATTAAAAACTCTTACGCCCTCTTTACCTAAAGTTGCTGCGGTAGTTTCCGATTCTATGCTCGCCGCCTTAGTTACAACCCCGTGCTGCCAACTAAAAGCCTGCTCAACCGGGACTGACGTGTCAGAATCCCTGCCGCCATAAATTAAACCTTTTATATCTACCCCATCTGAATTATTAAGATTTTCATCAGCATTTTCTAAATCTTCAATCTTAATTGTAAAGCGGGCATTTTTATGAGAAGCCGGGATTTCTTCTCCTTCCTTGTCAGTCTTACCCGGAAACCATTTTCCGGAAAAATTAATGCCTTGATGCGGGATATTTTTATCTTTTCCGTTCCAGTAAGGTAAATTTTCCTCAGTTACTAAAATATTTGAAAAAATAACCTCACCTTCTTTCGATAAGGTTTTATAAATAATCGGATCATCCTCCGGGTTTACATCTTTTATGATCCCGAAAGCCCCTCTTTCCACATTAACTCCGTAAACTTTGGAATTTTTTTTCTTTAAATAGGCTATATCATCTCCAATAATTGTTTCACCTTCAATCATAGCAGTAGAGGTTTTACCGCACATACTGGGATAAGCTCCGCAAAAATAAGATTTACCACCGTCTTTATCCGACACAGACATCACAAACATGTGTTCGGCCAACCAATCTTGGCTGGCGGCTTTATTAATGGCAAGACGCAGAGCTAGTTTTTTTAAACCTACGGTATTTCCGGCATATTGAGTATTGGCGCTATACACTAATTGTTTGTCTAAATCAATATATACTCTTCTTTTGTCTATATTTTTACTTACCCTGCCTTCGAGCTGGCCGGCACTATGAATAAATTTAAAAAAATCAGGATTATCTTGATGTTGTTGAAATTGATTGTAGCCGGGCCTGTATAAAATATCTTCTGAATGAGCCACATAATAAGAATCGGTAATTTGGACTGCGGGGAGAGAAAACTCTGAATTAGCGGGCCCCAGGCAAAAGAAAGAAATAATCATTTCTTTGCCCTGCATAATATCTTTTAATATCGATCTTATCTCACCTGTCCCCTCTGTTTTGTCAATGCTGTTGAGACGGCTTTTTTCTAAATCTTCTTTGTTAAGCAAATATTTAGTATTTTTTTTATCACGGGCTTGATCATTATAGCCATCAAAATGAATAGTGCGGCCTTCTTTAGCCAAAGGTTTTTCTTCCCCTAATTCTTGAGCTTTTTGCCGAATGTAAGCTCTATCTTCTTCTGAATCGGTGCGGACAAAAACAGAACTGGGGTTACAAAGTTCAATAAAATCAGCTATAAACTTAAAAAGATCAGTATTTTCTAAAACTTCTAGTTTTTTAAAATTATTTTGATTTATTTTCTCTTTTAAGAAATCTAATGCCTTTCTCTCCATGTTTTCTCCTATTTTTAAGATAATTGATATAAAGGAAGTTTATTTGAAAGGTAATTTACCATAATATACAGTAATTGGCAAGATTTTTTGAGAAAATTTAAACTAGCCTAAATCAACAACGTCAGATTCATTATACAGAGAAAGAAAAAGCAGCAAATAATCTTGAATATGCCTGGTTATTAAAAAATTATTAGCTACATACTGCCTGCCGTGGGCACCTAATCTTTTTGCATATTCCGGTTCTTGTATTAGTTGTTTAATCCAATAAGCAGTGCCTTCTGTGGTGTAGGTGAGAATACCCGAATATTTATGAGCAATTTGCAAAGGGATCCCGCCGACCGCCGAAGCAATTACCGGTTTTTGTTTCCAAAGCGCTTCACAAACGGTTAAACCAAAGCCTTCTTTTAATGATTTTTGTAAAATCACAGTAGATGCCCGCTGCAATGCATTAATCTCCAGATTACTTTGACTGGGAAGGTGTAAAACAAAAACATCTTTATCTAGAGAGGCTAAATTTTCCGCTTCCTTTAACACCTCTGCCGTTTGCGGATCATCGCCGGCACCCCCTCCGGCTAAAATTAACTGACAATCAATGTATTTTTTAACAAGTTGATAGCTTTTGATGACCCCCAAAGGATCTTTTAAATAATCAAATCTTGAAATTTGGGTAATTATCGGTTTTTGTTTATCAATACCATATTTTTCTAAAACAAAATCAATTTCTGTTTGTTCTAGATGCCTATTTTTATCGCTTAAGGGGTCTATCGAAGGAGAAATTAAAATTTGCCGGCAACTAAGAAAACGAGCAAAAGCCGGCGCGCTAAAAACAGCTGCATCATATCTTTTAATAAAAGTTTTTAAAAATTCCCAAACACTTTTTTCCGGTTTTGAAAAATCCACGTGGCAGCGCCATAACCATTTTTTATTTTGATCAATATTTTTATCAATTAAAGCAATCGGTTGAGGGTCGTGGATATAAATAATATCTGAATCTTGAGCAATCTTGTGTTTATTGGCCTTATTTACTTCCAAAAAATACTGATAATCTTTTTCTTTTATGTCAACTGTTAAACCGTGCAGGGCATTGTGAATATTTTTTGTTATCTTAAAAAATTTATTATCTGCTTCAATTAAATCCCAGCTAACATCTAATCCTAAATCTTTCATCAAAGGGATCATCCGCGACAATATTTCTGCTACTCCTCCTCCGGAAGAAGTTGAATTTATATTTTGAATTTTTTTACCTTTGAGCTTGTCAGCTATCAAATATAATTCATCAATAACTTCTTTCCCTACAACTTGAGCATAATCTCTTATTGATTTCATCTTTGGCTATAATTTTCTATTAATTTTATAATTTTTTTTCGCAACCCTTCTAAAGTATGGGTGTAGGGGTCCAGGAAAGCAATTTGCTCCCCCAATCTTTGGAATCCATTATCTTTCAACCAACGAGAAAAATCATTTTCCCCTTTTTGTAATCTCATCTTTGCTTCAAACATATGAAAATAAAATGAATGAATCGTAATCTTTTTCAAGCAATTTAAAAAATCTCCTAAATTATAAGCCTGAAAAGGAGTATTAAGAATAAACATCTTTGAAGACATAAAATTAAACTCTTCACCCTGGATGCAATTGCGAAAAAAAAAATTTTTCTGAAGATAATTTTGAATTACTTCGATAAATTTTTTCCTTAAATTTTCTATATCTTTAAATTCAAATATTTCTACACTAGCAATAATTTCTCCCAATTGCTTTAAGCCCAAAGAGGTGGTTATCCAGTAGCTAAAATCATTCGGGTGTTCAGGAGAAAAAAATATATGCTGTTCTAAGAATCTGTGGGTGTGGTGGTAAATACTTGCGGAAGGAACTTTCTTAATTTGTTCAACTAATTCTTCTAAATTCTTAGCCCTTTTGCCTGTCAATTCAATTTGATTTATCCGGGTTCTAAAAATAAAAGGATTTATCATGTTTATGCTTTAAGGCCTTTTACAACATTGTAAAAAGCCTGATAAACATCCCTTCTTCCGATTATGCCTACAATCTTTTCCCGCGACAATACAGGTAAAGTGTGTACATTCTTATATTTCATGACCGAAATAATTTCATCAAGGCTCGTACCTTTTTTAATAGTTATCACTTGCTTAGACATTGCATAACTCACCTTGGGGTCTGATTTTGTGTTTGAGTTTTGTTCAATTATATTACCGGATTCGATCATATCCATAACTAGAAATAAATCATGATCGGCAATAATCCCTACTAATTTTTCCTTTTTGTTTAAAACAGGTAACCCGCTGATTCTTTTTTTAATCATCAATTTTGCAACCTCAGATAAAGTCTTATCTTCCCCAATAGTTACAACAGTTTTGGTCATAATATCTTTGGCTTTAATTTTTTTAAGCCTTTTTTTTAAAACATCTAGAGATGTCTCTTTTTTTGATTTTTTAGCCACATTATCCTCCCTGCTATTAATCTGAATTATTTTTTAATATTCTTTTGAACTGATTTAAGCAAAACTTTAATATCTTCTCTTTTACTAATAAAATCTTCTGCCCCTAATTCGTAAAAAGTATTTTTCATCCCTTCTTTACTCGAATAAATTATAATCGGGATATCCGAAAAATCTTTTATTTTCTTAATCTCTGTAAATAATTGAAACCCTGTCATCCCCCCGGGAAGATCTATAGAAATAATTATTAAATTAATCCATTCCGATTTTAAAATTTGTAAGGCCTCTGTGCCTTGAATAGCTCTCTGAACTAAATAGCCTTTATCTTCTAATTGAGTTTCTGGCACTGCGGCTGAACTTGTATCTCCATCAACAATCAATATCCTTTTGTACGCCATCTTTTCCCTCTTTTTTGCCGGGATTTCTTTTCTTCTTTTCTTAAAAGGCAACTTATATGTTTTGCCTACACAAAGATTATGCAATTTTCCTGATACCTCAACCGGGACTGAACAAAATTTTGATTTTCTCCCCCTTATATATATATTAATCTGATTGCCTTCTAAAGCCATAAAAACTTGATATCCCTGATAATAAAAATTGTATTTAATTTTAGTTAGTTTCTGAGGAGGATTGGGGTTTATTCTGATTCTATTTTCAAAGGGCCGCACCCCGCAAAAACCACGCATCACCATATCGACGGAACCTCCCATAACCCCCGCATGAATCCCTTCAGGAGTGGTGCCGCCTTGTGTATCATAAATATCAGATTTAAGAACCTGTTGAAACCAATACCAGTCTTCACCTTTTTTTTCAATTAGGTTAGACAAATAACAATGCACTACCTTACTTAAAGTAGAACCATGCGTAGTTCTTTTCACATAATAATTATAATTTTTTGCTAAAATTTTTCGATTCATTTTATAACCCAATCTAGAAAAAATTTTTTCTACTTCAAAAAAAGGAATTAAATAAAAAATCATCAAAGCATCCGCTTGTTTTGCCACCTTGTATTCATCCGGTGATTTACCTTCTGCTTTTAAAATTCTATCCATCCTCTTAATATTTTTATATTTTTTCCGATAATAATCCCAATTTAATTCTTTTAAATTAAAATAACCATCAAACTGAGCAATTATCTTATTTTTATTTATTATAACATTCATCTCCTTAGTTATTTTATCCCAGCGCTTTAAATCATTTTCTTTAATGCTTAATTTTTTTAATATCATCAGCTTTTGATGTTCAGGGATCATTGACAGAATTCGTAAAGTTTTTAACAATGTCCACACAATTAAAACATTGGTATAAGCATTATCCCGAAACCCTCCCTTTTTTGCTCCCGGCATTTTTTCGTGAAATTCATCGGGGCCCATTAAACCATGAGTATGAAAACGGCCGTCTTTTTTGTCAAATTTAGCCAAAGATGCACCGAATTGGGAAATAGCTGCCAGCATCTCTGCACCATAGGAAATCATAAAGTTTAAATCAAAAGTCCTTTCCCAATGCCGCCAAATATTATAAGCTATATCAAAAGAAATATGCCTTTGAATGCGGCTATAATCCGGCCCCCATTTACCCGATAAAGGGTTTAAATGAATCTCTTGTGATTCTTCTTCGCCAGTTAGTGAGCTCTGCCAGGGAAACATCGCCCCGGAAAAACCAGCTTTCTTGGCTGCTTCTCTGGCAGGAAGCAGTCGCCGGTGCCTATACAAAAGAAGCGATTGAGTTACCTCCGGCAAGTGAGCGTCATAAAAGGGAGTAGTAAAAATTTCATCCCAAAAGATATGGCCCCGGTACGCTTCTCCGTGTAAGCCGCGGGCCGGAAGCCCTGTGTCCAGATTCACTGTATTAGGGGATGCGGTTTCCAGCAAATGGAAAGTATGCAACCTTATTACCTTTTGGGTAAATTTAGAATTATTTGCATCAATATCAAATTTATCCCACAAAGATTGCCAAGCCTTTTTATGCGTTTGGGCTATTTTCCTAAACCGAGATGCAAACTTAACAGAGTTTTTCATAGCTTGCATTGGATCTGCCGCATCTCTGTCTTGGGAGGTATAAATAGCGACTATTTTTTCTAGTTGGTAAGTTTGTTTACTTTTTAAATTTAATTCCAATTCTTGATAGATTGCTTTTTTTTCTTTTTTTGTTTTTCTTGATTTCGGTTTAATTTTTTTTCCCAAAAAATCAAAAATATTTATTTTTGCCGATTCAAAAATTGTTATTTTCGATTGACTGGTTTTAGCTTTTAAATAAATACAGTTATCGGCAAAAGAATTTACTGAAACCGACCTCAAATGCTTAGAATTAAGCTCTCGATAACGGGCTACTCCGCTATTTTCAATATCTGCATCGAGTCCTGCCCTAATTGTAATTTTCCCTTTATAATTTTCCGGTTTGATCTGATACTTAATTGCAGCCCGATGGCGATCAGCCATATGAACTAATCTTTCTTCAGTAATAGTTGTTTTTTTCTTATTTGGGGTAGAAAAAGTTACTGTTCTGGTTAATAAGCCGGTTTTCAAATTAAGTTCTTGATGCCATTTATGGATTTTTTCTGCGGCGGGATTTATCCAATCTCCTTTTCCAATTTTAAAGGTAAGCGGCAGCCAATTGGGGCAGTTAACAAGATCTTCATTCTTTATCAATCTTCCGGCAATGCGGGTCCCTAATTTATTATAAACACCTGTTATGTATGTACCCGGATAATGAATTCGAGAAGCAAAACTTTCAGAAGTAGCACCTCTGGTACCAAAATAACCATTACCTAAAGTACAAAGTGCTTCCCTAAGACGCTCTTGTTGAGGTTTAAAAAAAGTGTAGGTAAGTTTCCAATCCGGGCTTACTTTTGCTTTTTTATTTTTCTTAGTTCGTGATGATTTGCTCAAACAACTCCCTGGCTTGGTCCGGTGAATTTACCTTAAAATGTGCTAAAGAATTTTTATCCTGATCGGAAACAAGAATAGCGGTGCCGCGAGTTCTTATCGCCGAAAAGGCAAATTCATCGGTAGTATCATCTCCAATGTAAACTACCGTGGTATTCTGCCAATCAACCTGCATCGATTCAACAATCCACCTTATTGCCTTCCCCTTATCCCATTCCATATTCGGTAATAATTCAAAAACTTTTTTCCCCGATAAAAGCCTGAGATCTTTTTTATTTTCCGCAATAATCTCATCTACTATTTCTTTTATCTTAACTACTTGGCTTTCTTCTTTAACCATCCGATAATGAATTGCTACGCTGAACTTTTTGGCTTCAATTATTGCTCCTTCTATCTTGTCTAATTTAGTATGAAGATCTGCAATAATTTTTTCAACTAAAGGGATAACTTCTTTCGCCTTCGGTTGTATTACTCGAAAATCCGGCCCTTCTATATCGAAACCATGACTACCGGCATAAAACAAACCTTCAATACCAACTAAGTTTTGAACATCTTCGCGCATCCTGCCGCTTACAATAGATACGGGAAATTTTTGCGAAAGTTTTTTTACAGTATCACACATCAAATCTGAAATCTTAGCCATATCCGGCCGTTCAACTATCGGCGTAAGCGTACCGTCATAATCTAGGAAAAAAATAACTTTGGCTTTACCAAATAAAGCTTCCCGAACAGAACGCCTATAGTACGAATTAACTAATATTTTTTTATCTTGCTCAAATTCAGTCACCTTATCTTGATATGACTCATTAAATTTATCCCAAGCAGAAAATAAAGGTATTGGCTTTCGGCTAAACCAATCATCTATTAATTCAATATTAATATTGGCAAAATCTGAAATTACAATATCAGCCCCTTGTTTGGCTAATTCTTTTTCGTTATCGCGGCGAGCCACACCTAAAACCAACCCAAAACTACCGTTTCTTCCGGCTTGTACACCTGATACCGCATCTTCGATAATCATTGATTCCAAAGGCTCTGTGCCTAAATTTCTGGCGGCAGTTGTAAAAATATCTCCTTCCGGTTTTCCGGTTAATCCTAGCTCTGCCGAAACTACACCATCAACTCTAGTTTCAAATAAATCTAAAATTCCGGCAGTTTCAAGTATTGGCTTGCAGCTCTTCGAAGAAGAAGCAACACCAATCTTTACTCCTTTACTTTTAAGGTTTTTGATGAAATTAACCGCATTATCATAAACCTTGGGTTTTTCTTTTTTTAGAACTTCTAAAAATCTTTCATTTTTTTTATTTCCCAACCCACACACTGTTTCTTTACCCGGTTCATCTTCCGGGCTCCCAAAAGGAAGCTCAATATCCCGCGATTTTAGAAAACTTTTTACCCCTTCATACCTCGGTTTTCCATCTACAAATTCAAGATAATCTTCCGGTTTTCTAAATTCTTTAAAGGGTTCCCCATCTCGTTCTTCCCGCAGACGCAAATACTCATCAAACATTTCCTTCCAAGCTTCTTCGTGAACCAAGGCAGTTTGAGTGATAACTCCGTCTAAATCAAA
This sequence comes from uncultured Planctomycetia bacterium, assembly GCA_964605645.1. Taxonomy (GTDB): domain Bacteria; phylum Omnitrophota; class Gorgyraeia; order Duberdicusellales; family 4484-171; genus PXAH01. Next base: position 1,398 of record CAZSDJ010000047.1, on the reverse strand, counting down.
AATAGCTGATTTTGGTAACATTTTTCTCTTTGTTTTATTAATTTTACTTTAATTTTGAATTTTTATTATAGCATAAAAAAATTAAGCAGCAAACATGACACTTTCTCGCTTTATCCTTTAACCTTTATCCTTATAAATGCAGATATCTACTTAACTGTTGCGTCATTTTGTCTGAAATATAACGCAAAAATTTAGTCTCATCAGATTTATCTAAAGTAAAAAGTTTTGCTCCCACTAAATATTTATCTTTTTCTCCAGGCTTGAGGTGTGACCAAACAACTTTTCCTTCTATATGTATTGGATTTGAACCCCCAAAAAAAAGTTCAAATTTTACTAAATCACCCCTCTTAAACTCTTCGCTAGCCTCAAATGAAATTCCTTCTGCACTTAAATTTATTGCTAATGCTCCAATCTTTTTTTGTTGGTATCTTTTTTTTGCTTTTTTCTTTACCTTAATCTTAAGAGTAGTTCCATTTTCAAAACGTAGATATTTTCTTCTTTCTTTAGCCTTATCTCTTTTCTTTTTCATAAAAAACCCCCTCCTTTTTTTTAGCCGATAATTTTCTGACCGATAATCCCTACCAAAAAACCTACGGATGCTCCTAGGGCCGGCCGCCAGTTTTTTTCTATTTTCGCCAGCGGTGCAATGTCTTGAAAAGTAAGATAAAGAATCCCCGAAGCTGCAAACAGCATCAGGCCGGCAATTACTTTTGGATAACCGCCCAGAAATAAATAGCCTAAAATTGCCCCGATTACTCCTGAAAAACTCAAAGGAACAAAAATTAATAATGTTTTATTTTCGGAAACTCCACTCTTTACCATATCAGAAAATGAATTAAAACTTTCCGGTAAATTCTGCAGGCCGATAAAAATCGCAAGTAACAATCCTAATTTTTTATCATGAGCAAAAACCGCCCCCAACGCTATTGCCTCCGGGATAAAATCCATAAGCATCGCCATCAGTTGGGCCTTGGTTCCGCCTCTTTTACTGATAGATTGATCAAAAAGAAAAAAACAAACTGCTCCCGCTAGAAAAATTATTATAATTGCCCAAAGCGAAAGTTCCTTTATCCCTTTCGGCACCAATACCAAAGCCACCGCTGAAACTAAAATCCCCCCGCCAAAAGCAACTATGCTGTGGAGAAATTCTTCTTTTTTTTTACCTTCGGGAAAATTTTCTATTTTCCGTAACAACCCGCCAAAAAATACAGTAATCCCAGACAAAAAAGAATATAAAATAATATCGACTAAATTACTCATAAATCTCCTTTGTTCTCTAATTGATTAATTTAATTATTATAACCAAAATAACGAAACAATTAAAGATTTTCTTTAACCAAAAAAGGGGACGTTTCCCTCTGTTATAACTCACTGCAAACAAAAGAGTTATAAACGGGT
>CAZSDJ010000046.1:0-10958 GCA_964605645.1 uncultured Planctomycetia bacterium | reverse complement strand
TAGCAAAATCATTAAAGTTTTTCTGCCAAAGAATATCCTTTATCTCATCTGCCTTGTATCCGGCAGCAATCAACGCCGCAGTAATAGCACCAGCTGAGGTTCCCGCTACCCGACCAAACTCAATATTCTTCTCCTCAAGCCGCTTCAGCGCCCCAATCAACGCAATTCCTTTAACCCCGCCCCCTTCAAAAACTGCATCGTATTTTTGGTTGTTCATGTTGATTTATTTTTTATAGAAAAAATCAATCTATCATCAGATAAATTATTCTCTAGCTCCTGCTTCTTTTAGTATCCGAACAATACTATAGTGCCCATTCTTCTTCGCGGAAGATAAAGCCGTAAAACCATCTCTATGCCTCGCATTAACATCAACACCCTTTTCTATCAACATTTTAACTATTTCTGAATGACCTCTCGCAGCCGCAATCATTAAAGCTGTTAAACCTTGATTAGCTCTAGCATTGATATCAGCACCTTTAACTATTAATATTTTGGCTATCCTTGTATTATCACCACCAAGCGCATGCATTAAAACTGTTCTTCCTTTTATGTCCCTAAAATTAATATTAACGCCTTTACCTATCAAGCTTTTTACCTTAGAAATATTGCCTAATCTTACTGCCCTAAATAATTGTCGATCTTTATCTGCATATACACTAAAATTTAACAAGCAAAAAAAGACTAAAATTACTCCTATTGTTATATTTATCCTTTTTCGCATCACCCTAACCTCCTATTATGTATTATCTGTCTAATATTTTATTTCTTTGATTTCTATATGACTGAATAGCTTAACTACAAGCATGCATCTTTCAGCAAAAACATTGGTTTTGTAATATCTAAATTTAATCCTTAATATCCTAACCTTATTTTTGCACCCTCTTCTTGTTTAACACAAGATTTCATCAAATTATAGCTTTCACCTACAATGTTTTTGCAATGAGATTTAATTCCCGGGTCTACTGATCGCCGTCGAAGCCACTCCTTAGCCTCTTGTTCTTGTTTAATACAAGACCTTATTAAATTGTGACTTTCTCCTACAATATTCTCGCAATACGATTTAATCTTTGAATCTACAGAATGTCTCCGTATCCAACTTTTAGCTTCTTGCTCTTGGTTAATACAAGATTCCATTAAAGTATAACTTTCACCCACAATGCTTTTGCAATAATCTCTAATAGATTCTGCTTTAATTGATATAGCTGTGCTGCAAAAAACTATTACTACAACACTTAGTAATACAACACGTTTCATTAGCTTCCCCCTTTCTACTTTATCTATCTATGCAATATTTCTTTCATTTACAAAATTTGTTACCACTTCATCAAAATCATGCAACCTGCTGCTAATTCTGATACTTTCATATGATCATAGCCTTTGCCTGCAGCCGCTTCATCTACACATTTAACCAATTCGATTGCAAAAGGTTTCAATGTTTTCATATCTCTACTTTGTTCTACTTTATCCTTAATTTTCGGACGCACCATCGCCCAATCTGCAGCTGTAGCTAATTTATTTGCATATGATGCTTCATTCCATTGAGAAACAGTCGCTCGATGCAAAGCCCCTCCTTCATACCAACTATTATCAGCTGACACTAATATAGAGGGGGTAAACAAAACTGCCATCAAAACAAAGATACAACTTACTCTTCCCATCACAACCTCCTTAAACAACACATTTTATTAAATCTATATCGCTTTCACCTATCAGCTATGCCAAATCTGTGAAAATCTGGTGGTGTTGGTTGATTATTAAAAATAACTGCTGCCTTTGTTTTGAACTTAAAGGAAAATACGAGCATTAATAAAATTATTATTGTATCTTTACTAAAATTATCTTAGTTTTTAAAAAAGACACGTTGTATCTACAAGATAATCCCAATTTTTTTCAATCCCTTCTTCTTCAATCGCTTCTAATTCCCCTGAAGTTAATCCATATTTATCCAACAATTCGTCCCGATAATTATAAAAAAGTTTATCGTCCAAATCAATACGCTTAATATTTTGTGACATAGAATATGCCGAAAAACCAAGGGAGTAATCATCCGGCGGATATGCTCTTCTAGATTCGTGACAAGCTTTATTTACTATCTCAGCTAATTCTTTAACAACTGCTTTTCTTTGCTTTTCGGATAATCCGAATTTCTCTTGAGGTATGACAGAAGATTTGTAAAATTTTTTATTTTTATCAAAATGAACTTTACGGTTTTTATGTTCCTTGCATACACTTAACACGTCAGATATATAATCTATCATGCTACGAGCAAGTTTAAATTCTTTAATATTACTGCGTGCGATTCCATTAACATTGAAAATCTTTTGCCCGTCACACCACCAAATACCTATTGCAATAGGTGCATAGGTATTATAACCACAAATTAAAAAACCATCTTTATAAGGTATGCTTTTTAATTGCCACACTTTAAATTTTAGTCGAGATGAGATTTCTTGTTCGGCTTCATGCATTGAAATGCCTTTTGATGTAATTTTCTTTGTTGTGCTGCCAAAAGCTCCTGGTCCTTCACCTTTTATGTAAGTCTTTGAGCTTGTGGTCATTTCTTTATTTACCAACCTCTCTAAAGTTTCTTGGTCCATCCAAGCTCCTTTATATTTTACTAACCCCTTGGCAATTTGTTTTTTCTCAAATTCAACATTTTCTTTGCATTTTTTGATTTTCTCTTTAACATCTACTAAATCTGGATTATTTTTAATAATTTCGTTATATAAAGCTAAAGCTTTATGCCAATTCTCTTTTTTATATAACTTATCAGCTTCATCAACCTTTTCATTTATATGTTTTTGTCTGCATTGCTTTATCTTATCTTTAATAGCTTTTTTCTCAGAAGTTAATTCCATCGCTTGGCTATAAACTTCTATTGCCTCTTCATAACTACCTTTTTGGTAAAGATTATCTGCTTCAGCAATTATTTTTCCTAATCGAATCTTATTCAAATGCTCTTTCGCCCTTTCGATAAACTGACCTTCCGGATATTTCTTCACATATTTAGCTAATCTATCTTCAGCGCTACGAAAAGATTTATTATCAAAATAAAATTCAGCTACTCTGAAAAGTGCTTCATCAGCATATTTAGATTTTGGGTATTCATTTAGAATTTGTCTAAAAAACATAAATGCCATATCGCTGCTTCCTTCTTCAAGATAATTTTTTGCTTCTTTATATAATGAAGTAGTATTTCGCGCTTCCACTATTGGAACAATCATAAATAGAATAATTATAATGGAAATTATTTTTTTCATATCGCATCCATCTTTAGGTTAAAAACAAAGATCTCCCTCCAACTTAAAATATACCACATTAAATCTATATATTAAAACAAGTGCAATACTAATCCTCCGCCAACGGCATCATCTTATAAACATTCGCCTTTCTATCTGAAAAATCTGGTGGTGTTTGTTAATTCTTAAAAATAAATCTGTCCCCTTTTTTATTCCAACTTCTACGTCCACTGGGATAAATTGTTAGAGATTTAATTCTTTATACATCGTGCTTGCACAATTAGCCACGGTTCTATTTCTTTTATGATCTGTAAAATTCTAAAATCATCTTTACTTTTTTTATTAAATCGCTTTGAATTGAGCAAGCCGACACGTTTTGGATTTAACAAAAATAAATCAATGTTTATGGATGACCTTTTAGGAAATAAACGCGTATCGATTAATATTTGCGTTCCAACTTTTTTACCTTTATATTTTTCATAGTATTTTTCCATCCACTCTTCATCACCGGCGTAAAAACTATTTAATTGACTCAAGGCTTCAACGTTTTTTAGTGACTTTCTTTGGGATAAATGTAATGGTGGCGTATTGGGTTTTTTGATATGTGTTTTTCCATCTGGATGATAAGACCATTTGAGATTATTAGGTTTTTTCATAACAAAACCATGATAGATATCTTCTTTTTGATTCTGTTTTACCCAGTAAACGCGATATACTTCATTTCCATTTGTATATAGAATACTTACCTTTTTATCCATTTTGTTTCATCTCTAACATTCGAAATAAACGACACATTAACGCCTACTGGATTGAGTTATTGTAAGACATTATTTTGAAATCTAGTGACACAATGCTTAATTTTCAGCAAAAAACATCGTTTTCTTTTTTTATAAAAAAATTAAGCAAAATGTTTTGATAGCTCCCTATTTAACTCTTGAGGGTTTCTTACCCAAATCCAGCTTCCTTCAATACCAGACTCTCCTGCTGTTGAAAAAGCAATACTTCCGGTACCTACTAATCTCTGTAAAATAGAGATATTTAAATAAACATTTTGTATTTTATTGTTTGGTATTTCGATAAATTCTTTAGCGATTATACCTCTTTTTATAATCACCCTTTTATCTGTGAGAATATAACTAATGAATCTCCATTTTAGCCAACTAATAACAAAAAAAGGGAAGCATGTTATAAAAAGCAACATTAAAAATATAACTGCAAACTCTCCTCCCCATATCGTTGTAAGAGCATTCCATGCTAAGATAATCATAATAAGTAGAAATATAAACAAAAAAGTTCCTACAACAAATCCCGGAATCATTATCAATTTTGAAGGTTTTATTTCAAAAATTATTTTTTCACCCAATAAAAGATCTTTTTCATTCTCAATCATTCTATTAACCTACTCGATATAATTTGTTAAGATTTTAAAGTCTGACGACATACTTAACCCCTCAGCAAAAACTTTCTGTTTTGATTTAATGCTTAGGTATGTTGTACTGATCATACACGGATTCAACTCCTCTTGCTATACCCCTTTTAGTTGGCTCTTTATCTCTACACCTAACTGGTACAGCAAAATCATCCTCTGGCGGACATTCTTTACCAAAAAGTGTTAAGGTAGCGCACCTGCCCCATTTATACCCTAAATCATAACAACTTGCTTGAGATATATTATTACTTCTGCTACTTTCGTTTAATCCCTCCCTCAATCTTAAAGCATAAGTTTTGTTATTCTTCTCTAGAATTACTTCTTTTCTTTTTACCTTTAAAACAATATAATCTCCTATTCTTTCTTGTTCTCTTAAAACCTCTCCATTTATCACTGCAACTGGATCTTTTTTTGAATAAATTATCCCCTCTAATGACAAATTTGCTATATCTATTTTTTTAGGAATAAGTATTTTTCCATAAGAATCAACTAGAGGAGAAAAAGGATCTCTGTCATTATTCGAATATGGATACTCATCATCATTTGCGCTACCACGAGATTCTGCTTTATTCCTTAATTTCTCATCTATTTTTAATTGTTCCTCAACCTTATTAAATCTTTTCTTATTCTTCTCAGGCTCCCATTCATATTTCATCTTTTTCCTGGACTTTCCATAATAGCCATCTTTATAACCATCTATAAACCCTTTCTTAAAGCAACCTTTATCAAGATAATACTTCTCTTCAACTTTCATTTTTTTCTGAATTGCTTTTAATGTTATTTTAGTTGACGGAAAATTATAAACTTTTTCTGGTTCACAAGCATACCCATCTTTTTTGTCGCCTTTTCCCGTCAAAACCCCTGCACTATAACCATATTCGTAGTCAAGCCTGCAATCTGCCGATATATTTCGAGCAAATCCTGCCAAAATAAACAAAAAAATACCTATGAATAAAAAAACTTTATTTTTCATATACCTTTATCTTTCTCATTTTTAAAATTAGCATTACTCCATTACAATAAAAAAACGCCAGGTTCCCCTGGCGCCATATATTCGACTATTATGTTTCGGCTAGATAATTCAATGCTTTCTCCCAATAAATAATTTATAAATCATTTTACTGCTATTTAGATGTTTGGACAAGGTTTCTATCATTAATAACTTTCATCCAAAGAAATCATCTTATAAACATTCGCCTTCCTGTCTGAAAAATCTGGCGGTGTTGGTTTATCGCGGATGATTTCGATTAATCCTTTATCTTCCAGCTCCTGCATCCCCAATGAAATGGTTGTATCGCTTATCCCGTACAGTTTAGACAAATCTTTTTGGCTGCGGAACCAAAGCGGGTATCTTGTTGATCGGGCTGCCTCATACAAACAAATCAAATACAGATACTTTGCCCGCATCGAAAGCTTATCCGAATATCCTTCTTGCCAATACTCATAAGGAATTATTATCTCAAACTTATCTGAATTATCACTAACATTAGCTTTTAGGGTTACTTTTCCCTTTTTATAACCTATTAACCCGTATTTTTTAAGCGGAATAAGCAACCGGTGTATTCTTTCATAATAGTAGTGATGAGCATTGCGGTATTTTCGCAAATTATCCGGTGCTTTATAGCCCATTTTCTTGGCTAAAGAATCATAATCTATGTTAAAATATGATTTTCCGGTCTCATCTTGCATCTTGCACAACAGCAAATAAAGGTCTAATTGCTTATAAGCTTGGGCCTTTAAAAGCTGCCGGCCCAAATCGGGAGAAAGAAGAAAACTTGATAACAGCTCAACGCCATCTTCTGCCGGCAGAAAAAACTCACCTTCTGCCACAGGAATACTTTCCGCATATTCCCGGAAAGCTATCGCATCCTCCGGTGATTCCTCTAAGTAAGTAACTTCATAATTATCTTCAATCGCTGCTCTTGACCAATTGGCACTTCCAATAAAAATATACTTATCATCTATAGCCACACCTTTGACATGCAATAACTCTTTTGGCGTATCAAAATAAACATCTATATCGCTATTCTTTAACTTTTCATAAGCCAGCCGGCTCGCCTTAAATTTCGAATCTTCCAACACCACTCTTACATCCACGCCTCTACTCTTAGCAGCAACTAAATCATCAACCAAAACATTAACCGGATTAGGGTCATCCTCATCAATAATTACAAAATACATCGCAACCGTAATCGAATCTTCTGCCTTTTGTAGATATTTATGAAGCTGATCGTAATAAGAATCGCCGACGAGAAGTTGTGCGGATGCGGTTAGAGTCAGGAGAGGAAGAAAGAATATTAAAAATATAGATTTAATTTTTGTATTAATTTTTTTCCGCCTTTAATTTTTAACAAAAGGTCGCTATCCCATTTTTTTGCTATTGATTAAAATGCTAAATTTATCTACCGCCCGATTTAAGTTCGCTTTTCCATTAAGTATTAGTTTTGTCAAAACTTTTAACGCCGATGATTTTATTTCAAATATTCATCACACTTCTGTCTTTCTTTCAGAAAGCGAGAACAGCCGCACCACCAAAAGACATTCGCCTTTGGCGAAAAACTTTTGTCCGCCTTCGCGGATTTGTGCTGTTTATAACTATTTATTCACACTTAGATAATTTTCGATTTTCTCTACTGACTTTGATATATCTTTCTTTAATGAATGCTCCCAAATCCTAATCGCTTTCCATCCTATTTTTTTATAGTATCTATTAACTTCCTTGTCTCGTTGTTTATTTCTTTCAATTTTGGTTTTCCAAAAATTTATTCTTGTTTGTGGCATTGAACCGTGTTTTTTACATCCGTGCCAAAAACAAGAATCGATAAAAATAACCGTTTTGTATTTCAACAAAGCAAGATCGGGTTTACCGAAATATTTTGATGAATTTTTACTATATCGAAATCCCGCTCGCCATAATTTTTTCCTGAACTCTGTTTCAATCTTGCTGTCCTTGCTTTTGACTTTGGACATTATTTCACTTCTTTTTTTTGGGGAAAAAATATCAGCCATGCTATTTCAAAAATCTTATCTGCAAATTTAATTTGAAAAATAATTTACCATTTTCTTTATATAATTCACCATACCCGTATCTGGTCGTACTTGGCGCGTCCAATCTGGTATTTTCATACAAATAAGAACGAAACTCATCTCTGTTGTACAAATGATAACAAACAACATCGCCGTTTTCTTTTACAACTATATAACCACCATGCGCATTTGAAAATCCGTCCCACGGCTTACTTGGAACCATCCCGAGAGCAATTGCGTCCAAGAAATTTTTCACTTTGTATTCATAATTTGTCAAAGACAATCCGAATCTCTTTTTCATGGATTCATTTTCAGATAACTCTTTTGTTAAATCCGCAACCGTTCTGTATGCGTTTAAAAAGAAATCCAACAGCATTTGGGCGATAAATTCAGGCAATACCGTGTCGATCATCTTCATGTTTGTTTCAAATTGCTCATTTGAGACACCGATAAACTCAAAGAGTCCTCCTTGTTCCTTAATTTTTCTGACACGATCTCTGATTTGAGCCTTTGTATGAATCGCATTAACTTCCTTCATTTCCCCGCCGAAACCCTTAATCTCGTAAATAAAATTCGTTGTCTGCCCGGGATTCAATAATGTTGAAGCTCCGCCAACCATGGATTTTATAGAAAAGCCGAGCATGGGCGATGTTTTTGATATTCTGTCGTAAATAATGGCTACAAGATCGGCCTTTTTCGCATTGCTTGCTTTAACTTTCGTACAAAGCAATTCCTTCATCAACTCTTGAGCTTCGGGAACATCGAAAGAAGGACTTTTTTCATTCTTTATTCTTTCAAATATCTTCAATGTTTTTTCTTTCAGTGAATCTGAATCAAATTTTTTCAACAATCTTCCGTCTTCATCGGTTATCAACACTTGCGTTGGAAATTGCGAAATATCATAAATTTTTAAGTCTTCGCCTTTTTCTTTTCTTATGATTTTATGGAAAATGAAAAATTTACCGTCAATAATTTCCAGATTTTTGTCGGCCGCAAAAATTTTTCTTTCCTCAAGAATTTTAAGGAAAGCGTAAAATTCAGACCATTCACCTTTATTATTTCCTGTTTTCATATTTTTCCAATGTTTTTACTATTTCTTCGGCAACAGCTTGAATCGCCGGAACCGCAACGGAATTTCCGAGTTGTTTCATTGCTTGAACTTCGGAAAGGCTCGACGGAAATTGAAACCAATCCGGAAATCCTTGCATTTTCAATCCCTCCTTCGATCCAAGTTGAACAACTTTCCCATTTACTCGATAAGCGTCCCAATTTCTTCGGTCGGTTATCTTACTGCCGCGGCCTCCGACTCTGAGAGTATATCCGATTTCTTTGTCGCAACTTCCGTTAAAAATATCGGACATATTGTATTTGAGTTTTTTTAAAGGTTCCGGGAATTTAAAATCAATTTTTTTATTTTTAAATCCGACCATAAAAAGACGAGGCCTGTGTTGAGGCAAGCCAAAATCCGAGGCCTTAACTATGTGAGGAAAGAAGGAATATCCCAATTCTTCAGTAATTATTCTTTTTATGGTTTCAAAGGTTTTTCCATTATCATGCTTAAACAAATGACGGACATTTTCCAAGAAAAAAGCATCCGGTTTTTTCTCATCTATAATTTTTGCGATATTAAAAAACAATGTACCGCGTGCTTCGTTAAATCCTTTTTTAAATCCGGCCTGTGAAAAAGGCTGACAAGGAAATCCCGCCGTCAAAATATTGAAGTCCGGAATCTTTTTCGGATCAACCTTTGTTATGTCACCGGTAAAATTTCCCAAATTAAAAACTTCCGGAGATATTTTGTAAAAATTATGTCTGTATGTTTTTTGAGCGGGATTGTCCCATTCGGACACAAAAACACATTCCGTACCCGCATTATGAAAAGCGACATGAAATCCGCCTATGCCCGCAAACAGATCAATAAATTTTAATTTGCCGGTTTTCTTTTTTCTTTTGTTCATTGTGTTTGCATTATAAAAATACGCTTGATTCGCATCCACAAGCAAATCAAATAAAGAAGCTTGCGAACCATCCGCCACATATTCCGTATTTTTCCATTCGGTGTTTTTCAAGTCTCCAAGTATGCTATGCACTCCATTTTTTGCAATAATAAGAAAATCAACTACATTAACACCCATAAGTTGCCCCGCCTCGATTATGCGTTTTGCAACCTGTTTGTCTTGTTCGCTCGGTTTCGAATCCCCGGACGGGTGATTGTGAACCAATATAACTCCGGCCGCGTGCATTTCCAGTCCGGGAGCAAAAATTTCTCGTGGATGAATAATACTTTTATCAAGAGTGCCTATTGAAATGGTTTCTTTTTTTATCAAAGCATTGCGGGCATTGAGATAAAGACAAATCAAATGTTCCTGCTTTTTGTTTTTTAAATCCGAAACGAAAGAAATCGCATCTTGTGTCGACAAAATTAAATTATCCAATGAATTTTGTTTGTCAAAAATTCTTCTTGTCAAGGCGAGGGCGGATGAAATTTTCAAAGCTTTTGCCTGTCCTATCCCTTGAATTTTCACCAAATCGTCAACGGAAACGTTTATAAAATTTTCTCCGAATTTCCTCAAAATCTTTTGAGCCAGAACTTTTACATTTGTTCCTTTAATACCGCTTCCCAATAAAATCGCCAAAAGCTCACTATTGGTTAATGCGTCAGGTCCTTTCTTGAGAAATTTTTCTCTCGGTCGATCAAATTTTGGAGTATCTTTTAATTTTGACATAAACTCACCATATTAAATAATCAACCCCAACATTTAATATATTAGCTATTTTATGTAATGTGTAAATTGTTAAATTGTTATTTTCTCTCGATTCAATTTTTACGTTCTGTGTTTGATAATTCATGTTCTCCATCTTTAAATAGCTTCTTCCGCCGCCTGTTATTCTTAGACCAGTTTTTTATCTCTGTAGATTTAGATTTTATCGTTAAACTTCTATTGATACAAGAACTTATTATACCAAACTTCCCCCTAAAATTAAAACAATCTGGCAATTAATTAAGTTCTACCTTCCCTACTTCTGAAATAGTTAGAGTAATTCTTCTATCTGCGCCTCGGAGGTGTTTGAAACTAACTTTTTTGATACTAAAGGTAAACAAAATATTATTATATATTTCATTTAGGCAATTTTCCTAACTTCTTTAAATTATTAAATTTTTCTGGTTGATGATTGTCTTTACGATATTTAAATTTCTTTCGGCACGTTTCTTCAACTTTTTTTCTGCTTTCATTAAATCCGCCTAAATCAAATGTATCTGG
>CAZSDJ010000045.1:0-11144 GCA_964605645.1 uncultured Planctomycetia bacterium | reverse complement strand
GGTTTTTCCATAAGTATAGGCATAATTTCATCTGTTTTCAAAAATCCATCCCGTAGAGATATAAGTATCTCGTCCAATATCAGGACGTCATATTTATTTTTTTGCAAAACTTTCTTGATAAACTTTATTCCTTTAAGGCATTCTTTGCGAATACCGGCTGGGTCCACCTTTTTGTGGAAATGGGGGTGCTTTTTAGCAAATCCAAAAACATTCACACCCAGCTTTTCTAGGCTCTTGAATTCCCCATAATTAAGATTGCCAGGCTGTTTATGAAAATAGGTATAACACACCTTTAAATCATGGCCCCTTGCTCGGCAGGCTAACCCTAAAGCAGCTGTTGTTTTTCCCTTCCCATTCCCGGTATAGACCTGAATCAGGCCAATTATTCTCATTATTTCCCCCTCTTTTGCTTTTCTTCCTCGGAAACTACAAATACATAAGGCTTGGAAGAAATTGGATTTTTCTTCACCACTACGACTGTTTTATAAACCTCTTCGATAACCCGATAATCCAATATGTCTTCAGGCTGCCCGATCTTATGAATTCGCCCATCATTAATCAACATAAGGCGCTGACAATATTCACTGGCTAAATTAAGGTTATGCAAAACCATAATGACCGTAAGATTAAATTCCTTGTTTAACCTCCTTATAAGATCTAAGATTCCCACCTGATGGGCTATATCTAGGTGTGCTGTGGGCTCATCTAATAGAAGTAGCTTTGGCTCTTGTGTTAAAGCGCGGGCAATAAGCGCAAGTTGCCTCTCACCGCCGCTAATCTCTCTTAAGGAGCAATCTTTAAGCCTGAATGTATTGGTTAAATTCATGCACTTTTTGGCAATTTCTATATCTTTTTTTGTCTCAAAAAATTGAAATTTTTCATAATGAGGAATCCTTCCCAAAAGAACAAATTCTTCCACAGTCATAAAACTCGTTTCGAAATTTTGAGAAACTACGGCAATCTTACGGGCCAGCTCCTTGAATCCCATCCGGACTATATCTTCTCCGCAGAAAACGATAGAGCCTTTCCTCAGTTTAAGAATACGGGTTATTGCGCGCAGAAGCGTAGTTTTACCGGAACCGTTAGGCCCAATCACCCCCAAAAACTCTCCGCTGTCTATCCTGAAATCGATATCTTTTAGAACGAACTTCGAATCGTATCCACAAATCAAATCCTTTATTTCAAGCATTATTTTTCTCCTAACACGACTTTCTTTTTACTTAAAGCGTAAACGAAAAGAGACCCCCCTACGATACCGGTAATCACTCCGACAGGAAGTTCCATCGGGGAAATAATTGTCCTGGCCAAGGTATCACAAAAGATCAGAAAACTTGCCCCGCAAAGAAAGGAAGTTATCAAAAGAATCCGGTGATCTCCCCCCACGAACATGCGTACGAAATGAGGCACCACCAAACCAACAAACCCGATTATTCCGGCAATAGATACGCTACAACCGGTAAGAAAAGAGGCGAGAATAAAAAGCAACCGTTTGGTTTTCTCCGTGTTTACACCTAGATGCAGAGCTTGTTCTTCTCCCAAAGAAAAGGCATTGAGATCGAGAGAGAACTTGTAAGAGAAAATCAGCCCCAAAACGGATATCAATACTGTTGTCTTGATAAAAAGCCAGCTCGGTTCTTCCAATGAACCCATTATCCAAAATACAATACCATGCAGGTCTTCTACGCGGGATATAGCCATTATGAGCATAATCAAAGACGAGGCAATAAAGCTTATCATTACCCCGGTCAGAAGGAGCCCCTGGATTTTCAATATGCCTCTTTTCGTACTTAAGGAATAGATAAACACTACGACCAACCCTGCTCCCAGGAAACCAAAAAGAGGCAAGGAATAAACGCCTAATGAATGATTTAATCTCAAAACGATATTCAAGCATACCCCCAGAGCTGCTCCTCCTGAAATGCCCAGAGTATACGGCTCAACTAAAGGATTGCGAAACATCCCTTGAAGAATTACCCCTGAAAGAGCTAATGCTCCGCCTATGGCAAACCCTAGAAGAATACGCGGCAGGCGGATATCAAATAGGATGCTGTATTCAACACTGCCTCTGCCTTCCAGAATTATGGACATAATTTTCTTAACAGGTATCCCGGCTGAACCAACCGATAAAGAAAAAATGCCCACCCCTAACAACAAACTCCCCAAAGCTAATATCCAGAAAATCCAGCTAACTAATTTTTTATTCATTCTCTATCTCTTCCAAATGCGGATATAAAAACATTGCTATCTCCTCTAACGTCTCGGCAAAAATTAAGGGAGTAGGGCTGGTAATTTTATCAGGGCCAATGATGTAAATTTTATTAAATTTTGCCGCATTCAGCATTTTAAATTTCTGCCATGTCTTTTTTTCTCCCTCGCCGTTAATGCCCATAGTTACTATAATTATGGCATCAGGATTATCCTTAAGGACTTTTTCTCTTGAATAACGGATATGGCCTGAACCCTGAGCGCTATTTATCCCTCCGGCGAGTTCGATAAAATCGTTTACGAAAGAATCTTTGCTTACCACCACTAAAGGCTTTATCCCAACCTGAACGATAACCCTCGGTTTCTTTAAACCTTTAACTCTCTTTATTATTGAATTCACTTTTTTCTTTGCGATATTAATTAACTCTTGCGCCTTTTTTTCCCTGCCCATAAACTTACCCAATTCTAAAAAATGCCGGCAGATTTCAGCGAAGCTTTTCGCTTCAGGAAAACTAGTCACTCTTATCCCTAATTTTTTCAATTTTTCCTTTGCCTTTGGGTCTGTCAAAGATGTTGCTAATACCAAATCAGGCTGAAGGCTGACTATCTTTTCCAAATCAACCTCAATTACGGTGCCAACTTTAACTTTCTTTTTTGCCTCAGGAGGCCTTTGGCAATATACCGTACAGCCAACCAGTCTATCCTCAACGCCCAAAAGATAAATCTCCTCGGTTAGTGCCGGCCCTAAGGAAATTATCCTTTGGGGATAATTTTCTTCTGGATACACAAAAGCACTGCTATGCAATAATAAAAGAATGCTGATAAATATAACAACTGGTAAATTTAACCTCATTTTTAATATACCCGCTTAACTCTAGCTTTAACTTTTATCCCGGCATGAAGAATGCTGACATTTTTTAAATACTTTTTAGCAATTTTTTGCGCCTCTCTCATTTCTCCTTCAGTAGGCCTGCGAAACCTATCAGATTTTTTGGGAATATATCCGTCTATACGATAGGGTATACTGTTGTCAACGCCGGCAATAAACCTGGCTATTTTTTCGATTTCTCTTCTGTCAATATAACCGGGAATAAAAATGCTCTCTGCGCGAACCTTTAAATCGGAGATAGCCGCATACCTTCTAAAATTTGCAAGAACCTTGGCAGGATTATTTAGGCCGGTAAAATCCTTAAAGATTCTTTTGGACACAGCCTTAATACTTACACAAACCTCATCTATTGCCCCGTCCTTTACATACTTATAGCCGTTGGTAAGGCAAATGTTATAACTAGAAAATTTTTCTTTTAAAGATTTTGCCAATACTAAGAAATCTATATCGTGAGTGGGCTCTTTGCCCAAAAAGATAACTTTCTTAAAAGATAGCGGCTTCAAGTAAGATACTACTTCTTCAATGCTAAGTATTCTATTTTTCGCTTGGGATACTACTTTTTCATTCAAATGGCAATCGAGAGGATATGAATCAGTGATACAGCCACGGCAGACAAAAGCGCATCCCTCGCTAAAATAAAGACATACCTCACTCAAGTTTCGTGCGTAACTAATATGGTAGACTGCCATTGGTTTAACTCATGAATTCAAATTAACCCAAGCTTTAGAAGCCAACGTTTATCTCTCAATATCTTTTTTTCAATGGTAAAATCTACAAATTTTTTAAAGATAGGCCCATCGTAGACAAAAGTATGGTATTCGCCTCTTTCTCCGCAGAGGTCAATACCGCCTAAAACTCTTAACTCTTCTATCAACTCTCTATTCATTTCTCGGCCTAGCCATTCTTTGTTTAAAAAATCAACATTGGTAGCTACGATTATGGTCTTGAAACCAGCCTGAATAAACTCCCCGAGCAATTTTTCTCTCTCGCCTTTCCATAGGGGTAAAATAGGGGTAATACCCGCATCCCTGCAGACCCTTTCCACCCAGTCCCGATGCTCTTGAAGGTCTATATCGCCAAATATTCCTACCCGAATGCCTTTTCTTTTTAAATCCAATACTGCCTTTTTAAATTCTTCTTCATAGGTCTTCCAAGTAGCCTTTCGTTGAATAAGAGGAATTCCCACTGCCTTTGCCTGCGCCTGCAGTAGGGCTGAACTGACCCCATGAGTACGCGAATGCTTACCATCTTTGTTACTCATATTCAAAAGACAGCTAACCTCTATCTTCTTTTCTTTTTTTAACCTATAATATGAAAGTGCAGATTCTTTTCCACCACTCCAACAGCAAAATGCCTTCACCCCGTTAGAAATACCATATTTTCTATCTGGTAAATCGAAATTTCTAACGGAGTTCATTTATGCCTCCAATCTAAAACATACCCACAAACTCCGCAATGAAACCCGTCTTTTTTCATGCCCGCACCGCAACCAGGACATTTTTTCTCATCGGTTTTTGGTTTTGGAATTTCTCCTACAACTTCTTTATATATTTTGTAATAATAAAAATGTTCTTTGCTTATAAAATTTATAGATCTGGTATTGTCTTTGAATTCTTCAGCAGATACTTTGTCGGAAACGACCTGACGAAGCCTGTTCATGCCTGAGCCGTACTCCAAAGGCCTTTTGCTCTGCCAAATGATATCTCCCGGCAACACATCTTCAAAGGCCTTACGCAAAATCCACTTTCCCCAAATTTTACCATTGCATCTTCTTATTTTTAAATTAACCGGCATCTGCAAAGCAAAATCTACGATATTTTTATCGATAAAAGGCTGGATTATCTTGACTCCAAAAAAATCACCAATATCATTAGAACTGAAACTCATTTTTTCTGCAATCCTCTTAATATAACTTTCCAGATCATCTATATCTCTCATAAATGAATATCCGCCAAATAACTCATCGCTTCCATCGCCAGTAGCTATCTTATCTATATCCAGTTTTTTGGCAAACTTAAGGCCAAAATATACTGCCAGATCATTGGGAATGGCCGGGTCAAAGGATTTAAGAATTCTTATTAGTTGCGGTATGGCTTCTATTGCTTCATCAACGCTTACTTTTCTGTGATAACGCTCCATTTTAAGGAGTTCTGCCAATGATTCAGAATAAGGGATGTCATCAGACCAGGATTCCAAACTTACCGTAATAGCTATGACGCTAGAATTAAGGCCTGCCAAAATGGATGTATCCAGCCCTCCCGAAAAGAGCAACCCCTGGTAAGAGTTTCTTTTTATTATCTCACTAAGCATATCTTTTAAATCTTTATCGATCTTTCTCATACCGCCTCTCTCAAAGCTTTTATTAACTTCAAATTCTCATTGCGTGAACGCACAGCTACGCGGATAAATTTATTGCTCAATCCTCTGAAATTTGCACAATCTCGTATAAGAATTCCTCTCCGAATCAACCTCCTCATTAATAAAGAAGATGTGAGTTTAGCATTATTTACCTTCACTAAAAGAAAATTAGCTTCTGATGGATAGGGGTTTAACTTTTTAATTCCGGCAATCTCAGTAAATAAGAATGCCCTTTCTTTTCCGACGAGTTGCCTGGTTTTCTTTATGTATTCTTTATCGGTCAAAACCAATTCTGCCGCTAATTGAGCAAAAGAATTTACGCTCCAGGGAACCTGCCTCTGCTTAAGCTTATTAACTATATTCCGATGAGCCACAAGATAGCCAATCCTCAATCCCGGTAAGGCAAAAAACTTTGTGAGAGTGCGAAGCACAATGATCTTTTTACTTTTTATAGCTTGAGGAATCAGAGTATAATCCTGCTGATTAGGCAAAAAATCCATAAAAGCTTCATCGATAACAACTAACTTAGCGGGAAATTTATTACTTATCCTGCCGGTTTTAAGAATTAGATTTCCGGTGGGATTATTAGGGTTACAGAAAAAAAGCATATCTGAACTGCTAATATGAGAAATATTAAGACTAAAGCCATCTCTTTCCTTAAACCTTGAAAGTTTCACTTTACTTTTTACAGTTCTTGCCGCGCGCTCATATTCGGAAAAAGTAGGCGCGGGGATCAAAGTTGTTTTTGGCTTAAAACAAGAAGTAATAAGATAGATAAGCTCAATTGAGCCGTTGCCGACAAGAATATTTTCCTCTTTTATTTTCCAGCTTTTAGAAATCTTGCCGGTTATACCTTTTGCCTCCGGGTCAGGATAATGAAGAATACGATTAAAATTTTCACAAACGGCTCTCTTAACCTCAGGCGGTAAACCTAACGGATTAATATTTGCGCTAAAATCGATTATTCTCCCCGGCGCTTTCTTCTTAATGCCGTAAATATTTCCGCCGTGTTCAAAGTCTAAATAACCCATTTTACCAATACTCCCGCTAAAAGCATAAGGATGGACGTTGTTAAGCTTATACCTAAAGCTTTATTTATTAAAAAAGGGCTTGTTGTTTTTTTATCTTCGCCGATATACGGCTTATCTGAAAGCCTGCCTTGATACATGGAAACTCCTCCCAGCCTTATCCCCAGGGCACCGGCCATAGCCGCTTCTGATATTCCGCTATTTGGCGAAGGGTGTTTCCCGCCATCCCGAAGCATTGTTTTAAAAGGGTTTTTAAAACTTCCCCCGCTGATTAACGAGGAAATCGATATTAAGAATCCGGAAATGCGGGCCGGGATAAAATTGGCAATGTCATCTAATTTAGCGGAAAACCAGCCAAAGTAAAGATACTTTTCATCTTTATATCCTACCATTGAATCAAGGGTATTTACGCTTTTGTAGGCCAAAGCTAACAGCGGCCCTCCCAATATCAAAAAAAGAAGCGGTGCTACTATTCCGTCATTAGTATTTTCTGCAACGCTTTCTATCGCGGCTCTTATTGTCCCATCTTTACTTAAATTCCCGGTATCTCTGCCTACAATTTTAGAAAGTTCTTCTCTCGCTTTCGAAATCTTGTTCTCCTCTAAAGCTTTTGAGACCGCTTTTGCTTTAACTTGTAAGTCTTTTATCGAAAGGGAGGCATAACCAAGATATATCCAAACTACATTTCCTAAAACAGGGTTCAATTGCTTTGAAAACTCAATAAAGAAATAAGCCAGCAATACGCTTATTCCTATTATGATAAATGTTAATATTGCTCCCCTTATCCTTCCTGCCCAAAGAGTACTTCTTGCATTTAATTGACTTTCCCACCAATTTATCAGCTTACCGATACCTCTAACCGGATGCGGGAACCATTCCGGATCGCCGAAAATCAAATCTGCCAGATAACAGAAAATTAATAAAAACATCTTTCACCTAAACATATTAAGGTAAATAAAAGAACTGAGACCTCGGCAATTTCGCTTGCCGCGCCTATTGTATCTCCGGTCATACCGCCGATTTTATTTTTTGCATAATTTGTAAATATAAATACCGGAAAGAAAGCCAGCGTAAATAAGATTAGCCCTGTTACTTTTGCCAGTAACAAAAATATCATTATGGTAAAAAATGCCCCCAGGATAAGTTCTTTTTTTCCGGCGTGTTCAATAAAACATTTAGCTTTTCCCTCCCTACGGGCATACTTAGAGTAGAAACAAACAAACACCTGGCTCCACCGCGCGAAAACCGGCATCATAATTAACGATTTCCATAAAATTCCCTTCGGCATACTTGTAAATAGGGTAAATTTTAAAAGCAAAATGCTTACTATACCGATCACACCCATTACACCGATTCGGCTGTCGCGCATTATTTCCAATATTCTTTCCCGGGAATTTCTTCCATAAAAGCCGTCACCGGTATCAGAAAAACCGTCTAAATGAATTCCACCGGTTATCACAATTGAAGCTATTAAAATAAGCGCTGCTAAGACAAGATTGGGTAAGAAAGAAAAAATAGCGGCTATTGAACATAATAAAAAACCTATCAGGAGGCCGACTAAAGGAAAATATAAAAGTGCCCTGCCGAAATCTTCTTCTTTTAGTTTTGACTCAATCCGTAAGGGTAAAATGGTTAAAAACTGTAGAGCAATCTTAAAACTTTTCATCATCTGCTTTTTTCCGATACTCCTGCGTTTTGGAATGTGGCCATTTCGGTTAAAATTTTGATGGCTGCCTCAACAATCGTCATTCCTAATGCCGCACCCGTTCCTTCACCAAGCCGCAGATTCAAATCCAAAAGAGGCTTAAGACCCATATATTCAAGAACCAGCCTATGGCCCCTCTCCACTGAACAATGTGCGGCGATCATGTAATCTTTTACTTCCGGTTTTAGGCGGTAAGCTATCAAGGCAGCTGCGCCGGATATAAACCCGTCGATTACGACAGGAACCCTTTTCGAAGCACTTGCTAAGATTACGCCGGCCAAACCCCCTATTTCGAATCCTCCTACTTTCGACAACACGTCCATAGCGTCAGCGGCGTTTGGCTTATTTACCTCGATTGCTTTTTTTATTGCCGCGACTTTTCTGGAAAAGGCCTCATCGTTGACTCCTGTGCCTCTGCCGGTCACATCTTCCACACACTTACCCGTTATAACAGAGGCTATGGCACTCGAAGGCGTAGTATTGCCAATGCCCATATCGCCCGTCCCCACAATGTCGATACCTTTCTTAAACTCTTGCTCAAATATTTCTATACCGCTCACAATAGACTTAATGGCTTCCTCTTTGGTCATCGCAGGAGCTTTTGTCATATTTTTGGTGCCATAGTTTGTCTTTTTAACTACCAAATCCGGGTGTGATTCTAAATCAGAGGCCACCCCCATATCGGCCACAATAACCCTGGCTCCTACGTGCCTGGCTAATACATTAATACCGGCACCGCCTCTAAGAAAATTATAAACCATTTGAGGGGTGACCTCTTTTGGGTAAGCACTTATTCCTTCTTCCGTAATCCCATGGTCGCCTGCCATGGTAAATATCACTTTATTTCTGACTGGAGGATTCTCATTCTTTGTAATCTCTACTGTTTGTTTGGCAATCTCCTCTAAGCGTCCCAGGCTCCCTAAAGGCTTAATAAGATTATCGAGTCTTTTTTGAGTCGTCTCTACTAAAGAATAATTGATTTTTTCGATTTTATTTATTGTTTCATTTATCTTTTGCATCTTTTTGTCCTCCCTGCCTGCCGGCAGGCAAGCCTTTAATCATCACGGGTATACCTGCCTGCATAAAAATAACTTTATCCGCTTTCCTGGCCATCATCTGATTTGCCAGGCCAAGCAAATCTCTGAATCTTCTGGCTAAAAAATTATCCGGAACTATGCCGCATCCTGCCTCGTTAGATACCAGAACCACGTTAAGCTTAACTTTTGATATTATATTAATCAGTTTTTTAATCCTTTTTTCTATCTCCCTGTCTTTTGCGCCCTCTGCTAAAAGATTGGAAATTAAAAGGCCTACGCAATCTATTATCAATACTTCGTATTTATCGTTTAACTTGGGCAAAATTGAACTGATATTTTTGCTTTCTTCAATCACCCTCCAATACTTTGGCCGTGAGGCTTTATGCATTTTTATTCTCTTCTTCATCTCTTCGTCACCGGCAGCGGCCGTAGCGATAAAGACAACACGTTTAGAAAGTTTCTTTGCCAGCTCTACGGCATAGCTACTTTTGCCGCTTCTTGCTCCACCTAAAATAAAGACAACTTTCTTTACTCGATTAGAAGTATCTTTTTTACTACTATGCTTATCAAAATTCCTAATGGGGTTCATAGAGCAGTTACCTCCTGCATAGCCAAATGTGAGGTATCATTCATTTTTACCACTGTTGGGGATGAATTCTTCGGGTAATCTATAATGTTTATAGCAGCGATATCCTGTTTTATGTTCCAGAATGAATCCGGGCCAAATTTCAAAGCATCACAGAAAATAACTCTTATCGGCCCGCCATGTGTAACCAAGGTTATTTCCTTATCCTTATTCTGAGAAAGGAGAAAGGCCAGCCGCTTTCTAACCCTTTCGGCTAAATCTTCTAGCGCCTCGCCATCTGGAATCTTGACCTTTGTTGGATTGTTAATCCAATTTTTATAAAGGCCAGGGTATTCTTCGACAATCTCATCATATTTCAATCCTTCGAAAATACCAAAATTCATCTCCCTAAAATCCGCTAACTGTTCAATGGAGTGATGTTTGAATATTATCTTTGCTGTCTCAACCGTCCTCTTTAGATCACTCGAATAAACCTTCTCAACCTTTAGGTTAGCAAGCCTGCCGGCTAACCTTTTGGATTGCCATATTCCATTCTTATTCAAGGGCTGATTACTAAACCCGCAGTATTTATTTTGCAAATTATAATCTGTTTCGCCATGCCTTATAAGAATCAATCTTGTCATAAAACTATTCCCTAAAATAACCCTTCGACTCCTTCGTTTTACACCTGCTAATGCAACGTTTCTGTTGACAACACTTTTGTTGCATAGTGTTTTAATCTGTGTAATCTATATCTAATCTGTGTAATCATTGCCATTTTCCTCTAATGAATAGATAATTTACAAGATTTTACTAAATTTTATAAATTATAGGGCATAAGCCCGTCTATGAATTAGACCCTTGACATCTTTGATGTCAAGGATTAAATTCGGTCTGATTATTTACGTTCCGTAAATAATGGCCTTATTTAAAAAAACACCCCGGCTGTAAATAGCCGGGGTGCACCCTGATTTCTTATCCCGAAATTAAAAAAACTCTAGCGTTATTCCACGTAACTCTAAAGCAAACTATTCTTGGCAGGTCTTCTGGCTCAGAGATAATAACCTACTCGTTACGCCTTCCAGTCAAAATCGACAGTGGCTTTTCACCCAATAAATTGGGCTAGTAACTTTCGTCCCTCTTTACAGCTCCGGGAGAGCCCCTGACTTTGACAAGGTTCCCCATTAAGCCTTGCGGCACCAAAAATTATTTTTCTATTTTTTAATGAACAACTGGTTTGATTTTACTCTAATTTTATACGCTGTCAAGAAAAAAAATAACACAATTTCTGTTTAATACTTTTGAGCAATAGATCAATAGAACATTAGACCACAATTGAACAATTATGAGCCATCTA
>CAZSDJ010000044.1:0-11198 GCA_964605645.1 uncultured Planctomycetia bacterium | reverse complement strand
CGAATTAGATAAAAGTGCGGACCGGGAAGAGTTAAACCGGGCAAAAGAAATTATAGACCAATTAGACAAATATCCTAATGTAGCTGCTGCGATAGCTGATGACGGTTCATGCCAGGGTTTTGTTCCTGAAGTAGTTAGCCTGGCAGAAGAAGCCGGCCTGGGGCAAGAGGAAGTTTTTTGCCTAAAGCTGGTTTCTGAAGAAGCTATGGTGAACATCAGAAAACATTCGGATGAGGGGCTAGGAGAAGAGGCTAAGGCCGGGGTTTTTGGGTTTGGCTTATTTTGGATTAACCATAGTAAGGGCGAACCTGCTGAAATCAAAATGTATTTTCGCGATAACGGCGCCGGAAAAGGCATAGAAGAGTTAATCGGCATTATCCAACGGGCAGGTTTACCTGATAATATTGCCACCGGCGGCCGGGGGCTGCGGTTAATAGAAGAATATGTTCAGCAAAAGTTTGGGGGCCGGGTTCAAATAAGTTCAAGAGGGCAGAGCCTTGTGTTTGATGCTGGTAATTCTGGGGGAAAAATCTATGATGAACCATCAAAAGGTAGTTTTCTCAGGGGCTTAAGTGTAGAAGTAACATTCCCAACCCAACCCGAAGGGCGGGCGGAGCTTCCCACCCTTTCAGGGCCGTTCTGGAACCGCATACCTTTTGTGGGTAATTTCTTGGCGTTTGTATTTGCGCACATGCATGAAGGGTTGCACTGGATTGCGGATTTGGGAAAAGGAAGCATAGACATTTACACCGATACAGAGGGTATACGCCGCGGAAGGTATATTGCCCCAGCAGAAGGATACAAAAACCGGTTTACCGCTATTACAGCCGCCCTTGCGGCGCCCATTGGAAGCATATTTATATCAGCGCTTATATACGGCATGGTAGGCGCTGTCATGGCCTTGACGGGAGCGAATTTATTAAGCATCCTTCTTACATCCGCTATAATAACACTCATTGCCATTTTACCGGCTATAGACGGAATCGTAAACTTACGCTCCGATTATATACTCTCCGACTGGAACTATGCCAGGGCGCTATGGAGGGGCAAATTATTGCCGTGGGACGTAAATGAGCTCTATTACGGGGATGGACCCTCTTCTTCTGCCCACTCTTCTGTCTCGTTAAATGTTAAAAGCCTGGAAAGATTAGCAGGAGATTATCCTTTTATGGTAGCCCGGAAAGACTTGACTTATAAAGGTATACCTTGGGAAAACGCGGTATTTAATATGGGGGCTTTCAGGCTGAATGATGGCCAGCAGGCAATTTACGGCATATACCGGGCCGAAGGCGAAGATAATATCTCCAGGCTGGGCCTGGCAATAATAAAATTAAATAAAGAAGGCGGGATAGAGAGTATCGAAAGGCTCCCGCAGCCTGTCATGACGCCGGATAAAGGTGGTTTTGACCGGCGAGGCTGCGAAGACCCGCGGGTAAAGGTGCTCGAGGTAGAAGACGGCGGCAGGCCGGTTAAGAAATTAGTAGTTTCTTACAGTGCAGTAAGAGAAGCGCCGCCGGTATTTCTCATTGGAGGTTTTTTCAGAAAATTAATATACGGGAAAATATATTCGGCGGGTAAAGATTTAATAAAAGGCTTACTGGGGTTAATTATAAAAGGATATCCTAAAACTTTGTTTGCACAGCCGGCCGTAGCTTTAATGGATGTAGAGAGGTTCAAAGATTATATAGGCCAATGGCTTAGCGGGAATGGCAGCCAGGTTTGGCAATGGGAAAAGCACCTTGCCAAAGACGGTATTTTTAAGACGGGATACAATAAAGACGCAGTTGTTTTTCAAGATGCAGGGGGCGGGCTCTGGGCACTGGACAGGCCTAATCGTTTCAGGAGGGGCAAAGCTCGCCATCGCATAAGATACCAAAGGATTAGGGATTTAAAAGGAAAGTGGGAAAAGACAGGTTATTCTATATCACCTCGCGGAAGAGAACCTTACAAAGAACAATGGATAGGCGGAGGAACCAATTTCGTAGAGCTGAAATCCGGATTGCTTGCATTTTATCATTCCGCTGTGGAAGATGCTGAAGAGACCGGCATAGAAGGCCATCGTTCTTACTTTGGCCACCTGCTTCTGCTTGATAAAGAAGACCCTACCAAAGTACTCTGGCAGTCAAAGGAGCCGGTAATCAGCCCGGAAACTTGGTGGGAAAAAGGCGGCCTGG
The DNA here is from genome assembly GCA_964605645.1 of uncultured Planctomycetia bacterium. Lineage (GTDB taxonomy): Bacteria > Omnitrophota > Gorgyraeia > Duberdicusellales > 4484-171 > PXAH01. The sequence continues at coordinate 9,024 of CAZSDJ010000044.1, read as the reverse complement.
CCGGGAGACTTGACCATGTGTTTCCGGAAGGGTTGGTTCTTCTGGAGAGCCGGTACGATAAAGAACAGCATAGAGAATATGCAAAATCACTTATGTTTTACGGAGCCAGAGACGAATTTGTAGGCGCGGCGGCCTGTGAAGTTGAAATTGAAAATAGAAGCAGAAAAGGAGCAGATGCGTATGGCGTGCAGGAAGCCGCACGCGTATATAATGCGTGGTACGATAAACATCCATATACATTCCGGACACAAGCCGCGGCGCTAAGCGAGGCCGTTCCGGAAGAAGGCAGGGGCCTGGAAATAGCCTGCGGGCCGGGTAATTTTGCCTCTGAATTAGGCATTGATGTAGGAATCGACGCTTCTGAAGCTATGATAGAGTTAGCAAAACAACGCGGTATTGATGCCAGGCAGGCAATGGCCGAGAATCTCCTCTTTGAAAACGAAGAATTTGACTACTGCGTAATCGCAAATGCGCTGTCCGAAGTTGAAAATGCCCGGGAAGCAATTTCCGAATCTTACAGAGTACTGAAGAAAAAGGGAAAAATAATTATTCTTATCGTCGATAGAGAATCCAGAATATTGCGGACAGATGGAAAATCCGGCGGCGAAACAGCTCCGGGGCCTGCGATTATTAAGGCACATGAAGCAGCCGAGACGCATTCCGGCCGCATGCCTGATTCTACAACAGAAGTAATAGAATTGCTGGAATCGCAGGGCTTCTCGAACATCCAAACCCGGCAGGCTCTGAGTTACATGTACCCGGAGGACCTGGAAGATTTAGGCATAGCCGACGACATCGAAGAAGGCCACGGCAAAGGAATGTACGTCGTCATAAGCGCGGAAAAAACGGAAAATACACTTACCGCCGCTCCATTCGAGCCCAGAGCCGGTTTTATAAATTATAAAATCGTAGCGTCTCTTGTCGCCGGATTCGCTTTCCTAATCGGGCTTGGTTTAATAGGCGGGCTATGGTCTGCTTCAATATATGACGCTATAGAGGCTCCGATGCCCGAGTCTATTCTCTCGCCCCTTGTAAACTCTCCCGCCGTGCCTCTTATAAGTTGCATTGCGGTGATTGTCTTAGCCGTAATTATAACCGCAAGCCTCCCTAACTTCATCGCGCCGTTAGGCGAAGGCGGATATTCCGATGATAATAATCAGGGGCAGAGAGAAGAGGGGGGTACCTCTTCCGTGGCTGGCGGAGCCCCCCGCTCTGCCCCTTTATCAGGAAGCCAAAATTCCGGCCTTTTATCTACTTCATTTTTATACCTTAATATAGCTTTGTTTGCGGCAGTAGAGGAGGCAATTTTTTGCCTGGCTTTTATAAGCGGAAGTTCTGCAGCCTTAGCCAAGCATTTTGGCACATCAATTGCTTTAGGGCATTGGTTAGGTTTTATAATCAGCCTTTTAGCTGCCATTTCTCTGCATTGGAATTATGCAATTTATCTTAGCAGAGGAGAAATCGATACAAGATGTTCTAACTCTAAAGAAAAAATTATAATTACAATCTTAAGAATTATCTTAAATACTGTCTATGTAACAGTTTTTTTAAATACTACATTTTCGCCCCGGAGTGTTTTAATTGCAGTATTTGGGCTGCATGTTTTTTATAATGTTATTATTGCGCCGTTTTTTCGCCTACCGTTAGGTAAAGTAAACTTTCCTTACAGTAGAGAATTGACTAGAGAAGGCATAAGAATTAACAGATGGGTTAAAACATTTTTTGCGGGGGATAGCGGCAATGACCTGCGCGGCGCCGAACGTTATAAAAGGATAGCTAAGGCTTTAGAAGATCATAGGATTTCAATAGAAATACATGTAATAGAGGGTTTAGATGCGAGGGGATGCTGGCAGGTAGAAAAGGATGGAGAAAAAACTGTATTAAGAGTATTTATAAAAGAAAATAAGGAGTTGGCGGGAGAAGGCAGAGATAAATATATAGCTTCTGTAGTTGTGCATGAAGCTGCTGCTGCTATAACGGCAAACTTTCCTTATGCAGAATCGGGAGAAATACGGCCTATTTCACACCAAACAAATCAGGAGATAGAGGCTGATTATAAAAACTGGCATCCATGGATTAAAGAGTTGTGCAAATCTTCGTATAATTCCTTAGAACAATTAGCAGCAGATCCAGATTCTTCTCTGTCTTTGGAGTTGGCAAGTGAGCTGTGTGCTTCATTTTCAGGGAGGGCTTTAGATGAAATATACGGCAAAAAAGGAGGCAGCATAGATTATTTTATGCAAGGGGATAGCCTACCGCGAAGAGGCCTTTTCGGCAACTTGACCGGTGAGGATATATGTTTAATTGAAAAGTTTATTGATAGGAATCCTGATGCAGCTGTGAACTTTAAACTTTTTACCCGACATTATTTTCAAAGACAAACCAACATGCCTTCTGTATTTTTCAATTATTTAAAAGTGCCTGTTGCCGATGTAGATAAGGATTTTATTTGGGCCAGAGCCGAAAAAGGGTGTTTAGAGGTTTATTTTTCTTCAAAAGAATTAGTTGATTTAATTAAGTCTATATTCGGCGATAAATTTGGCCATGCCCTTGAGGTAATTGCTTTTCACGAGTACGAAGAGATAAGAAATGGTTCTCATTCATTAGCAGAAATAAACACAGAGATTTTATTTCCAGAAATCTTTGTTGATCTAGAGCAGTTTTTTCTTTCACGTCAAGAGAAAGAAACAGATTTGACCAAAGACATACTTAAAAGATTATCAGGCCAAGATGAATACCGAGCCGCAGCCGCCGCCCAAAAGTTATCTAAATTAGCTGACGAGAAAGGCTTCAGTAGAGAATATTTACCTTTTATCTGGCAGGCAATTGATAAAATTCTAGATAAAATATTTAATGCGCGTTTAGATAGTAATATAAGAGTAGCTTATGTCCATTCATTACAAAAAATATCTAAAGTATACCCTCTTACAAGAAGGCAACAGAGGGTTCTATCTGACTGCTTGCAAGCTTCTTTGATCCCATCTGAATCAGTTTCAGTTGCAGTTGGGTTAATTAATATATTTGCTTCCGTTGATTGGTTAAATCAAAGAGTAAGAGAAAAGGTTGAGATAATATTAAGAAAATATTTATTTAGGCAATTGAATTTTAGGGTTAGAGTAGCGATGATCAAAGCTTTGGCAGAGATTACCGAGTTAGATGATGAATCTATTGAGCCAGATACATTACCTTATGAGATATTATCAATTTTAATAAGTATTTGCCGAACCGGTGCAGTTATTTTTGTAAAATCTCGTAGGAATTCTTTTATCCAAATTGCTAAAAGAATAGAATTTAGTTTATCAGGAAGAAGAGCATCTATTAAAGCTCTTGTTAAGTTATTTAGGAGAAGAGTTGATTTTAGACTATCTACTTATAAAGAAAGCAAAGACTTACAGGATAATATTTTTGATTTATATATATTGTATAGCTCAATAGAAGTTGCTTTATTGGATGTTATGGATAGGAGCAAATCCGGTTATATTTCTCTAGCTAAAATCAGAAAAGAAGCAGTTGTTGCTCTTGGGGAAATTACTTTAACCTTTTTTGATTTTTTGACAAAAACAAATGATGTAGAAGCTGGACAAGATTATCTAAAACAGAGAATAAGAAAAGAATTAACTCAAAAACTTGTAGATTTCCTTTTTAGAAGATTAGAGATGACAGAAAAAGATGAATCTGTAATAGCAGCTATTGTGTCAATATTTAATCAAAGGGCATATGAGCCTTTTGTAAGTTATGGACGTTTGTCTGAATATTTATGGAAGTGGGTATTTAGCAATAATCATGAACTTGTTCTAGAAGCTGCCAAAGCTATATTAATTTTTGGCAATAAGGATGAAAGAAGTAAATTAGGCAAAATAAGAGACATAGACATAGTGGCACAAGATAAGTATGGTTTTGATGCTATGCTAGATAGAGCTTTTGATAACGATCCCCACAGGGCAAAGCCAGGCAAAAATCCAACTGAGGCCCAAATTCAGTCTGATCTTGCCAATTCTCAGCCTTTTTTAGATAGAACCTATATCAACCAGTCAATAGAAAACTTTCTTGCAAAGGCAGAAGCAATAGACCCTAAGATAGCCTCTTCCTTAGAAAGATTCAGAGATACTATCGAAATCAGAGCCGGCCCCTTTAGCTATATCTGGGGAAGCTACCGCAATAATACCCTTTATCTAGACAAATCTCTCCTTAATAATCCCAAAAACTATACAGAGCTCCTTCTTACCCTTGTTCATGAGGCAGGAGTTTGTGCTTATCCTAAAAACAGCGACCAAGACAATGAAAAACTTGCATTAAGATATGTAGGCAATTATAAAAAACAATTGACTTATCGGTTTAGGCTTTGGTTAAACAAATACAGTAAGTATATATTTCTTTCAGGGTTTGCTTTACTTATTGTCTCAATTCTTGATGATAATTTATTTTTATATTCTCCTTATTGGGCAAAGCCTCTAGCTATATTGTTTAGTTTATTTTTAACAATTTTAGGAGGGTATTTTTTAAAAAACTCTATTTTTGTTGTTTGCCAAAGTTCAAATATTATTAATCAAGATAGTAACCGGTTACAACCAAATAAAAAACCGCAAAAAAAAGATATTTCTGAACTAGTTAATAGATGCCAGCAATGGAAAGACAGTCAAGTTGTTGTTTGTTTTGAAATTATGCGGGCAACAACAAGTAGAAAGGATATATATACAGGTAGAATTCTCGAAGTTAAAAGTTTTGGAGATGATGTAAAAGTCAGATTGGATGACCTCAAACTTTATATTTGGATTAATCTTTCACAAGTTGTTTCTGCCGAGCCAACCGGCCGTAACACCCAATCCCTCACAGTCAACTTATTCAGAGGAAAATGGCCTTGGCTTAACTGGCCATTAAGAGTTCTTTTTATATTCGCGACGCCGTTTCATGAATTAGGCCATATTCTCAGAGCGCGTAAATATAACGAATCCCTTAACTGGAAATGGCATAACTTGATTACCGGAAACATTCAGGAGGAAAGAGGCCCGCCGAAACAGGAAGGAATGCTGGCCAATATTACCGCCGCCAAAATTTTCTTCGCCGCCCTGCTCATATTGCTTGCCGTAGAACCTATCTTCGCGCTCTCCGCGCCTATCTTACCGTACTTAATCGGTATTTTCGTTTATCTGGGATTTACAAATCTTATAGAAGCCGCTGCCGAGATTATAGGGCCGTCTTTCGGCCGCGGCGACCTGGTAAATAACCAGGAGCAGGAAGTCGCAGCGTCTTCGGATAAATGGTATTCAGGTTATACTTATTATTGCGGCGATGAAGTCAATGCGCGAACATGGCCTTATCACGATACCACTGAAGATCTCCCCACCCACCACGCCGAGCAGGAGAGCGGAATACCGGATAATAGGCCCACCGCAGACGATGATTCTATGCCCCAGCCCCGAGATATTGTTTCTTATACGCGCGGGTTATTGGAAAAGTTGCTTAAATCTGAATCAGATTCTAGTTCTCAAGGTAAGATTACTATAGAATTTCCAGATGAGCCGGTTTATGTAAATGGTGCCCTCCTTGAAAAATTCTCACCTGTGATAGCAGAATGGCTTGAGCGGGTAAACTTAGAACCCGATGATAGAGTTGAGATTAGCATTGAGAGACAAAAAGTGAGCTTAGTGAGTAATGAGGGGTTAAGAGAGGAAGACTACGCTATCTTAAATTTATTAGTTGTGAAACCTTCTGACGATCGTAGTCCCTTGTTGGCGATTAATACTCCTTTCTATACATTAGAGGGGCCCACTATAATGCAAGTAATGTTGAGGGCCGGCCGTACACACGCCAGGCTTCTCCTTCCGCTTTATAAAGATACTTGCCCATCCCGGATAAACCTACCCTATGTAGAAAGACTCCTCGGTGAAGAAACAGTAGATGCTTTTTATCAGGAATTAAAAGAGATTATTCAGGAAGTAAAACAATTTCAACAAAGACAAGAACGCCATCGGCGTTTTATAAGAGCAAAGGGTATGCTTAAGTTTATTGCATTACTTTTATCAGGGTATTATCTGGGCAAGGCCTGGTGGGTTGCATATTGGAAGTGTGAAGAGGTAAATGAGCGGACCTTCGCGGCCAACCCTTTTAGAAAGAAGCCATTGCACCGGATCGCTAGTAAAGTAGAGGAGTTTAGAAAAAAATACAGCGGCGGTAACCCCAAGTTTGATATTGCACTTTGTCCGCGAGAAGATGGTTTTGGCGAAATAGGCCAATTAAATTTAGAAATTCGTTTTGTTACCGCTGACCCCCGGCAATTTAGCGCTCAAGCACTTTTCTCCGAAGAGCTGGGTGTTCCTCGGACAGGACCGGTGGAAAGTGCAAGAGCAAAAGAAACTATGCTTTTTTTGGATATCTTAGATAGATGTGCAGCAGCAAAATCCCTTTCTCTTAAAATATGCAATGAGGAGGATCGCGGCCAATTGTCATATGATGCGCCATCAAGGACGCACACCATAACTTCGCATAACATATGGTATCTATTAATCCGTAATCAAGCCGGGCAGCCGGAGTTGGATATATTTTTAGATAAAAATTCCCCCTACTTTTTGCTTTTGGCTTTGTGGGTCTTAAGCAATAAGGATACGTTACCGCAATTATATCATCCAGCCATTATAACGGTTGCTAATGGAGCAAAACCAGGGCGCACATTCGAAAAGACCGATACACCCCCCGCCGGCTCACCCGCGAACTGCTTCAGGTTATTACGCGATTCTTCCAAGACCATAAGGCAGCTCGCCGGCGATACGGGTTTAGCCAAAAGCACCATAGGCGAGGATATAAATGCCCTTAAACAACTGGGCTTGGTTGCCGTGACGGGAAAGGCCGCAGACGGAAGAGACAAATACGGGCTAAATACGGAAAAGATGCCGGGACTCGGTTATAAAGAAGCCCGGGATGAAATTTACAAACTCTTAAGCGGCCTCCCCCACGGATGGAGAATATACGTTGAACAAAGGCCTGATATTAATGGCCGGATAGCGAGGATACTCAATAAATATGCCGAGGAACCCGAGTTTATAAAAGTCAAAATCGTCGAAACAAAACCGGCCGAAGAAGGGGAAATACGATTTGGCAGCCGGTTAGGCGCCGGCGCGATCGCCGATGTTTATGGAGTCGAATATTATCATAATGGCGGAGTTCGAAATTATGCGGCGAAGGTTTTGCCGTACAGATGTTTCCGATATTATGCGTCATACCAAAAATGGGAAAAAGCCCTTATAGCTTATCAGGCACCACACCTCACACTTTTAAACAGAGAAGGCATAGAGGGTACAGCAAAAGCCGAACATTTTATTAAATTTACAAGTGATGAGGGTTGGGAATTTAAGGCTATACTTTTTGAGAAATTTCCCGAAGGAGAGACGCTGCGCGGCTATCTGTCGAGGATCGGTGAGATGCGCGAAGACGAGGCAATTAACCTTATCCTCAAAATTTCAAGAATAGTTCAATCTTTACATGACTTAAATCTTTATCATCTCGATATAAAACCGTCGAATATCTGGATTACAGAAGAGGGCAACCTAATTCTCTTTGACTTTGATTTCTTAACGACCAAGGAGGAGTTGACTGACAGGGGTCTTCGGACATCGGGAACGCCAAAATATATGTCCGCCGCCCGTCTGGCTGGAAAACTTTCACTTTCCGATGACGTGTTTTCTCTTGCCGTGATATTAGCAGAAGACATGTTAGGTCTTCGGAGAGAGAAAATAGAAGCGGGAAGAACAGGCCTGGACAAACGTCTCGAAGACATACTGCGCAAAGCTCTAAGTGACAGAATAAGCGAATATGAAACTGTTGCTGAATGGATTGAAGCATTAGAAAGTTATCGTTCCGCCAAAGCTCAAGAAGAAAGAGAATTAGATTACGCTATACAGCTTGACGAGACGAGAGCATCGCTTACGTCCACTCCAGCAGGATTACGTGGAAAAGGACTTACAGGCTTGCTTCTTCTGGCTCTGGCGCCCCTGGCGCTGCTGTCTATGGGCGCAAGCGGGGGCAATGTAGGGATATCGGGCCTGATGCTGCCTCTTGCGGCGGTAATAGCGGCGACAGGCGCGTTAGCGGCTTTTATGGGTTCGGGCGGTATAGGGGACTCCGGCCGCAGCGGTAGAAAATCTGAAAAAGATCCCCAACCTGAAACTGGCATTAAAAGCGCAACAATAGAGTTAGCCCCACAGGAAGCACTTGTCAGAAGACGCAACAATCGAGCCGCTGCCGTATTTGACTTTGTTCCAAAAAAAGCGTCTTTTAAGGTAATAAGATACAGTGATGAAAAAGGAACGTCTCAAGCATATCTTGTAACTTATCCCGGTAAAGACGGACGCATATCCCTGAGATTTGCTATAAGGGCACATGCGACAGTGCCTGAAGAGTTTAAGCGGGCATTAGAAGAAGCAAAGGCGCTGTGTGAAGACAGAATACGTGAAGATAAGAAATTTGATAAACGAGCTTTCAGACAAGCCCACAGGATGTGGGCAGGCGCCATATACCAGGAGAAGCTATATGACAGCCCAAATAAACCACTACAGGCCTTTATAGAAACAATGGAAATATTGGAAGAATACGGTTCCATCAATGACGGAAACCTCGAAGGTGTCCTTACAGGCTTCGGCTACAATGTTCATTACATAAGCAGCCATTATAAACTCTACATGCATTATTCCGAGAAGGGGCTAAACCTGCCTGATAGGTTCGGCAAACTGCTGGAAGAAGACAAGCCGCCTCTTGAGGCATTCATAGAGCTACTAAGTGAGGCTGAAGAAAAAGGCCCCTCCTTCCGCCTCCTTAATGACAGAAACCTCGAAGGTGTCCTTACAGGCTTCGGCTACAATGTTCATTACATAAGCAGCCATTATAAACTCTACATGCATTATTCCGAGAAGGGGCTAAACCTGCCTGATAGGTTCGGCAAACTGCTGGAAGAAGACAAGCCGCCTCTTGAGGCATTCATAGAGCTACTAAGTGAGGCTGAAGAAAAAGGCCCCTCCTTCCGCCTCCTTAATG
>CAZSDJ010000043.1:0-11380 GCA_964605645.1 uncultured Planctomycetia bacterium | reverse complement strand
ACCCTTTCCCAATAACATTAACAAAAAATCGATCGTTCCTTTTTGGTTTAGCAATCTTTATGATTAGTGGAATTTTGTCCTTATTAGCCTCTTTAGCGATCCTTTTTAATACTCCATATGCATATTGCCTTACGATAGGTATCTCTATACCGGTATCGCAATAAAACACAATTACCTCTTTATCTCTTTTCTTGAGCCCTTTTAATGCTAGGCATACTAGTTTTAATAATGCAGTTGAGTCTTTGCCTCCGCTAAAACCCAAAAACCACATATTCTTAGATTTTATATATTCACGTTGAATCCTTTTTATTGTACGCTTATGAATATTTTTCACATTTATTTAATTGTATTTTTAATTTTTTCTTCTAGCTTTCCTTTCAAATTTACATGGATGAATTCAATTTGCTCATCACCCAATTGTTGATGCTTCTTGGTAATTTTAGGCAACAAAATAAACTTTGCTAAAAAATGAATTGTTATCAATCCTAAGCTAATAAATAAATAATAATATGTAAAATTGCTCATAAAAATAATAAAGTAAAAAATCCCACCAAATAAGCTTAACGCAACTAAGTCAACAATGGTAGTCCAAAATAATCCGTTTAAATAAACATTCTTGGCTTTTTCTTGTAGAGATGGATTTGTATCAATGATGCTATAAAAAATATGTAACATCGTTCTATCTTTTTTCAATTTGTCCATTTTGTTAGCGATTAATTGATCTCCCCGAAATGGTTCCAAAAGTTTGTCTTTAATATTTACGTGGATCTCTGCTAATGAATCCTTAATAAACCAACCTCGTATTCCTAACACATAATAGAACCCACCCAAAACAATTGCAAAAATAAAGGGAAAAGTCCAAGGCTCTAATTTACCGGAAGTTACGGACTTTAGGGTTTTAAAAGAATCATCTGGTAATAAAACAATTAGTAAAAGAATCATGGAACCTGGGATCAATATTCGTAATGTTTTTAACCATGTTTTAAGCATCTCAAAAACCTCCCCTTAATCTTATAATTCTTCTATCTAACTAAATTGTCTATGCTAATCCCCAACGCATCTGCCAACTTAACAACTGTTTTTATCTTTGGGTTCTTTATCCCCCCATATTCAATCTTTACAATAGTATTATAAGAAACGCCGGATTCTACAGCAAGCTTCTCTCTGGACCAATCTTTCTTTTTTCTAATCTTAGCTAAGTTTTTTAAATACATAAATCTCTTGACCTCTTCTTTGTATTGCAATACAATACTATAATACAATAATATAAACTTGTAGTTCATGTATATTGTATCTAAAGGGGGTAAAAATGCAAAGTAATTTAAGATGTGCTATCTATACACGCGTCTCTACCGATAATCAGGCTGAAGTTAAATACAACTCTTGTGCGGCTCAAGAGGAAAAGATTAAATCTTTTATCGACAGTCAGGAAAATATGTCTATTTATAATGTTTACTCCGATGCCGGCTATACAGGGGCTAATCTTAACCGCCCTGCTTTAATTAAATTGTTAAATGATCTACGCGAAGAAAAAATTAACTTAGTTATTGCTTATAAAATAGACCGCCTCACTCGTTCCCCTAAAGACTTCTATCAATTGATAGAGTTATTTGATGCATATAAGGTGAACTTTATCTCGGTTACTGAACGTTTTGATACCTCAACCCCTTCAGGAAGACTGCTGCGCAACATTATGCTTACTTTCGCTCAGTTTGAGCGGGAGCTTGCCTCAGAAAGGACCAAAGACAAAATGATCCAGCGCGTACAGAAAGGAATGTGGAACGGCGGCCTTGTGCCTTTCGGCTATAGGTCAGTAGATAAAAAATTAGTGATAAACGAAACTGAAGCAAAAGTTCTCCGCAAAATCTATGAGGATTATCTATCCGGCGCTCCTTTAGCTGAATTATCTAAAAACAGCAAAATTTATAAAAGCAGAGTTTATACAATCCTGCGCAATCCTATTTATGTCGGAAAAATTAATTACGCCGGCAAGCTCTGGCAAGGCAACCACCAGCCTATAATCTCAGAAGAAATCTTCCACCTTGCCCAAAGTAAGCATAAAAAAATAAACCGAACCTTGCGGCCATATAAAAACTATGCTTTTGGGGGGCTACTTAAATGCAAAGAATGCGGTTCATATATGACACCATGCCATACCAACAAAAAGAAAAACAAACACACCAAACGCTACTATTACTACCGCTGTACAACTACCTTTAAAAAAGACTGGAATAGCTGCCAGATAAAACAAGTAAACAGTAACACTTTAGATCGCTATATTATAGAAAATCTTGAAAGAATATCCTGCGATAAACAGTATATTGATAGCCTGATCTTTTCTCTTAATAGCCGGCGAGCTAGTGGCCGCATTGGCCTCCTGGGGCAAGATGGGAAAAGTTCGAATAAACCCCTAAAAACAGGCTGTCGGGGTACCGGGCAGGATTCGAACTTTTTAAGGCCTACTCCGGATTCCCCGAAAATTTCCTCAGAAATTTTCGCGCAAACCCTCTCCCTGGCCGCAAAATCCCTTTCATCTGTTTCCGGAATTGAGAAAAATATTTGTGCCAAAAAATTCCTTAAATCAATAAAATATTCAAAAAAATCAATCCAGTTGGATTTTTTCTACCAGCCAAAAAATTCAGTGGCCCAAAATAAAAACACCCGTGCTGAAAGCACGGGTTCTCTGAATATAAAAAAAACTGGCTCCCCGGGCAGGATTCGAACCTGCGACAAATTGGTTACGATCTGACTCACATTACTGTGAGAGTCGGACTATACCTTTACCATGACTGAGTGACTTACCCTTCGCTTTGCTCAGGATAAAACTTCTCTTTGCTCAGTTTTAGGTAGCGAGTGTCTAGTCTCTGCACCTTTTTCCCCTCGTCTACGACAAGGAAAAACTTGGCTCAGGATTGCCCTTGACATCTTTGATGTCAAGGGTTTCCCTGAATTTACTCGCTTTTTCCCGTCCATTTTGTTTGGCATGGTTTTCGCCTTGCGATTTCTCGCAAGAGCTGCTAACTCTTAACAGCCAACCGCTCTACCAGCTGAGCTACCGGGGAATTTATAAAAGAACAGATAATCTAAAAACGAAGGCTAATTATAACTGATTTATCTTTAATCGTCAATATCGAACCAATTCCCACCTCGGAGGGGGGAAACACTAGCCTATCGGTTGGCGCTTGGTTAAGGCTTCGCCTAAAGTAGCTGAATCTATGTATTCAATCTTTGTGCCCAGCGGCACGCCGATTGCAATCCGATAGATTTTTATCTTAAAAGATAAAAGTTTCTGAATTAAGTATTGCGCGGTAAGTTCTCCTTCTGTATCCGGATCGGTTGAAATTATTACTTCTTTAATCTCTCCCTTTTTTATTCTATTGATTAACTTACCAACATTAAGCGCGTCTTCATTGATCCCTTCTAAAGGTGAAATTGAACCAAGCAGTACATAGTAAAGGCCTTTATAGCGGGATGTTTTTTCTATAGCCATAATATCTGTGGGTTCCTCTACTATACAAACCACATCGTTTTTTCTTCTTGTATCTAAACAAATCGAACAAATTTCTTTAGTTGAAAAATTATTACATAATTTACACGGCTTGATGTGTTTATTTAAATCTTTAATGCTTTGCGCAATTCTATCAACCAATTCTGGTTTCATTTTCAGAATACTAAAAGCGATTCTTTCGGCGCTTCTTTTTCCAATGCCGGGAAACTGAGATATATTCTTTACCGCTTCCTGAAAAATTTTGTTAAAACTACTCATCGTTATGGAATTTCCCATCAAAAGTATCTAAGAGTTCATTTAAAAAATTATCCTCTACCTGTTGGTTTTTGGAAACCTCTTTTTTTTCTTCTAAATGATCCTTTCTATTTTCATTTACTTTGTTAGAATCTTTTTTTGCTGTTTTATCAACTTGAAATTTTATTCTTACTTCTTTATTGATGATTGTTTCTATGCTGTCTTCTATAAATTTACGATTTTTATCATTTTCCAAAGCTTCTTTATGAAACTTATCCCGCTCTGGAAAAGTTATAAATACTTTTTTGCCCAGAGAAGAAGTCGGCTTGCCAAAAGATAAATGCGATGCAACCGCCATCCGTTTTTTTTGCATCATAGTTAAAATTTCTTTCCATTTCATCCTCACCGGTTGAAACAGAATATCATCACAAGTATCATTTGTTGAAGTATTATGTTCTTCTGACTCTGTTCCTTGATTTGGTTGGCTCCTCTTCGCTTCATCTTCTGTCTTGTCTTTAGAAACTGGCCTTTGCGAAGCATTTTCTTTTATCGCTTTTGTGGGATTATCCTCTTTGTTTTGAATGGTTTTTTCCAAGCCGGGATTATCCTTGGTTTGTGGCTGATTTTTTATTTCTTGAACGTCTTTGCCCTCTTTATAGAGAAATTTTATAAAGGCAAGTTCAAGCGGGATTCTTGCTGAATTAATTTGTTTGGAAGTTGTCTTAGCCTTAATCAATAAATCAATTAGTTTTAGAATTTTAGCTAAAGAAAGTTGGGAACTGATATTTATAATCAAATCTCTGCTTTCCGGAGATACTTCCGCTAAATCCTTAAATTTATCAGGATTAATCTTTGCCAATAAAAAGTTACGTAAATATTTAAGAAAATAATCCTGAAAAATCCCTAAATCTTTCCCTTCTTTATTTATCTTATCGATTAAAGTTAAAATGGCAGCCAAATCACCTTTTACTAAAAAATTCATAATTTTCGCTAAAATATTTTCATCGATAATACCTAAAAATGAAAAAATATCCTGAATATTTTCACCGGCTGAGATTACAGGAAAAATCTGATCTAACAGGCTTTCTGCATCGCGAATACTCCCCTCTGCAGCTTGAGCAATAGTATACAAAAGACTCTCGTCAATCTTTATCTTTTCTGCCTTTGTAATTTCTTTTAATTTACCAACAATTTGATCAAGGGTTAAAAGATTAAATTGAAATTTTTGGCAACGCGATAATATTGTCGGCAATACTTTATGTGGATCAGTAGTCGCAAAGATAAATTTGACATGTTTTGGCGGTTCTTCTAAAGTTTTCAATAAAGCATTGAACGCCTCTTTCGTCAGCATGTGTACTTCATCAATTATATAAACTTTAAACCGGCCGGCAGCAGTTGATAGCTTTACGTTTTCTCTTAAAGCCCTTATCTCATCAATACCGCGGTTGGATGCCCCGTCAATTTCAATGATATCTAAAGATTTAGCGGCGGCAATATCAACACAACTGGCACATTGCAAACAGGGGGTTGAGGTCAGCCCTTTTTCACAATTTAAAGATTTCGCTAAAATTCTTGCCAAAGAAGTTTTACCAACTCCCCGCGGGCCGCTGAACAGATAAGCATGATGAATTCTTTTTTTCGCAATTGCTCCTTTTAAAGATGAAACCACATGGTCCTGCCCTACCACTTGATCAAAATTTTGCGGCCGATATTTTAAAGCAAATGCTAAATAACTCATAATCTACCCATAATTAACCAAATTAAAAATCCAATATAACTTAAAGTTAAAATCAACCCCTCTGTGCGCACTATTTTATAGTGAGTAAGCATTACTGTAAAGAGAAGAAAGGTAAAACCTAGAAGAACCGGAAGCTCAAACCTTACCACCGAGGGACTTACTGAAAGTGGTTTAATTAAAGCCACTACTCCAATAACTAATAAGATATTAAAGATATTACTGCCGATGATATTACCGATACTAATTGAAGGAACCCTCTTGATTGCAGCAGCAAATGAACTGGCTATTTCCGGTAAAGATGTTCCCAAGGCGAATATAGTAATACCAACAATCCAAGGACTTATCCCTAAAACTTTTGCGAGATAAACTCCTGAATCTACCATAAGATGGGCCCCCCAGACTACTCCGAATAAAGCCAACAAAAGTAAAGCCACAACAAAAAACGGTGACTTCATTTTATTAAATAAACGATTTAGCTTAATATCTTTAGTTTCTTCTTCAATAAAGCCATCCCGAGAACTCCTGATAAAAGAAAAGATAAACACAAGCATAAGTAAGATAAAAATAATCCCTTCAGCTCTGCTGATTAGATGATCTAAGCTGGCAAAATATAAAGCCAAAGTTGATACTACTAAAAAAGGGAATTCTTTTTTAAAAATACTTTTATCTACCTTTAGCGGCACAAAGATTGAACACAAGCCTAAAGCTAAAGCAATGTTAGCAATATTACTGCCAACTATATTAGCTAAAGCAATTCCTTCCTGATTTTTTAAAGTTGCCACAATACCTACCCCTGCTTCAGGAACAGATGTACCAAAAGCAATTATAACCAATCCAATAAATAAAGGAGTTAAGCGAAAAAATAAAGATATCTTAACTGAAGCTTGAATTAACCAATTCGAACTAACTACAAGAAGAATTAACCCAAAAACAAATAATCCGGTATTAAATAACATTTCCATTGTAATAAAATTATAATCTATTTTTTGAAAAATGTTTTATTATATCAAAGTTAACAACAAAAAAACAAAAGATAAATTCACTCTTTAATGCTGCTAGCAGCCAAATTTCTTTATCTCGCATTTTATCAAAAGTAGTATCCTTCTTCTTTTTTCTTGGCGGTTTTTGCTCTAGCTACTTTGTCAATTAGTTCTCGTTCTAGGTCCATAAATTTCAAAAGCTATTTCCAGCCTAACTTACTTTTCTTGAATCCTGTACAGTTTAGCCTGAATTGCCCGATGTTGTTCCACTATATACTTTATCGATCAATTCTTATTAAGAATCCTCTTTTTCAATAATTTATAAATAGATAAAATAAAAAAAAGTAAGCTATTAGTGAGTCAATATCTGTTGAGTTTATCCGGTATAAGCATAATTCAGGTGCAACAGCCAAGCTCTTCTTTGCACTCATCACAAACAGACTCCCAACTTGGAATAAAAACCCTGATCCCTTTGTCTTTTTTCATTATCTCAGGTTTTCTTCGGTATATAAAGACAATTCTACCATCCGCTCTAATAATTGCTCGGGAGAAGCGCCGATAAAGTTGTGATAAACAAGTTCTTTAGCAAAAAGCCGGCAAATATAGCGTAACTTTCGAGTTTTTTGTTTGCCGGCATAGACAAAATCACGATGGCCGCTGTTTACAATGATAATATTCCGTTTTGTATCATAGCGAGAACGCCAGGTTTGCCCCGGCGCGCTTTCCAAGGTATAGGCAGGCAATCCTTTTTCATGAGGCCGTTGCTTATTAGGCAAAGGTTTTACTAGTGAATCAACTACCGTTACTACACCTTCAGCTTCGCGCTTAATTGCACCTTGACTAACCACCACTTTTAATTTACTCAATCCCGGTTCTTGAGGAGCATTAAATACTGCTATTTCCTCTTTATTTTTATCAAGCCGGCCGCCGCCCTCGGCAATAACCCAGATAAAAGATAAATTTTCTTCTATCTGCCGTTTGCTGCGGTCAATACCTAGCGCACGAAATGATTTACTTTTGCCGATTTCAACTAAAGCCGAACCAGGACGAATTTGAGCTGAAAAAAGCGGCCCAGCAAATTCAAAAAAAGCTTTTTGTTTGTCTTTTTTAACCAATATTTCTTCTTTGCCAGCTATCATTACATTGTTTTGGCCAAAAGAAGAAACTTGCTGCGGCTGATGGTTGCTAGTTTTGTTTTTTCTATACACTTCAAACCAATCGTATTCTTCCTGGGGCAAAGCATACATTGCTTCCCGAAAAGCTTTTTGCACTGTCCGCAATAAGTTTCTGCTCATTCGTTCCTCTTCTGCTCTTTGCTGCTCAAAAGCAATTGTTGTTAACTGTTCTTCCAACGGCGCAAGCGCCTGGCAAAAAGCTGAATACCTGTCATCTTGTATGACCCCTCCTCTTGTCCCCGGAGTAAGATGAAGAAAAGAGGTGTCGATAATGCCTTCAAAATATCCTGAAGCCCAGGGTTCTTTGGCAAAAAATTCCAAATCTGTAATATCATTGATAAGCCTGGTTCCCGATCGAAAAAGGCTGATCTGATTTTCTTCTCTTTTTTGATTAAGATAAAGTTCTGCGTATATATCGCCGAAAGATGTGGCTATCACGGGAAGTTTATGCAGAAGCTGTCCAGAATATTGACGGGGCTCCACTGCGAATTCGTTACGGGCCCGCCGATCGATAATTTTGATTTTTATGTTTGATTTACGAATTCGATCCCGCAGCTCAGAAGCCAGATAACGCTGAATTTTTTCTCCACTTAATGAGCGTACTCCGGCAAGCAAAGGGCGAATAATTAACTGAGTTCCAGCTACCGGCATAAGGCGATAGCGATTGGTAATCTTATACCCCGGCTTGCTTTTCTCCATCTCCATTTGGTAAGTTTTCCCGTCTTTACCCGAGGAAACTATTGTCAGTTTATGCCCCACTGTCCAAAAACTGAGCAGTCCAATACCAAATTCACCTTGAATATTTTTAACTCCTTCTTTTTTTAAACGTTGTTTTAATGAATCGCAAATGTGGGTGGCTACATATTTAAAATCAGGTGCGCCTCCCTCACTGCAAGGCAGCCCTTCTCCGTCATCAATAATCTTGAGATATTGCTGATTTTTCTCTTTGCCTCTAATTATAGTAACTTTATGGGCCTGAGCATCAATGCTGTTTTCGACAAATTCAGCAATAGCTTTCAGCGGATTACTTTGCGAAAGAGCAATAATCGTAATCGCATTCCACTGGTTACCTATTCGCAGTCGGCCCTGTTTATTTTTCGCTTTATTTTTCCGTTTATCTACCATAAGAAAGAAAAGGGGTCAAATCTGGAACTAACACTTTATTAGATCCTTTATTCTTATCACATCGGAATAACATCCTTCTCTCAAAGGTGCGAATTGGTTGCAATGGCGAACCCGCCTGCAACCAATTCGCACCGCATCCAAAATCCCAATTAAAATTATAATCCAACCTTTGAAGTGAACCCTATTATATCAAAAGCTGGTAAAAAAAACAGAGGAATTATATTTATTGGGTATACCCCTCAGGGCAATCGCCAGAAACTTAAAAGTAAACCGAAGAACCGTAATGCGCGCCCTAAGGTTTAAAAATAGAATACCAAAAAAGCTATTTTAGCCTGCAACGGCAGAAAAATCTGATCCCAAAATCCCAAATTCATGGGATAAGATTAAGAAATAATACTTTTGAAATTTACATTAAAGAAAAAATTGTGGGATAAATTAAATCTTCTCAATACCCCTCATCTACTATGCGTACAAGCGGCGCTTTCCAATCAAAACAGGTCTCTATCCCAACAAGTAAATCAAAAGCCTTAACACATCCAGGGTTGATTCGCGCAGACTCGATGAGCATCCCCACAACTTCATTCATAAAGCCGCCTACGGTACCGTTTGAATCATCTACTCCGCCTATGCGTAGTTTTTTATCTAATCTTAAAAGTAATTTTACCAGTAATTCGGCTGTCTGCCTGCTAACCGGCAATTCAAAAACAATCGCTGACAACCGGTTGCAGCCTTCACACAAAGAATCCTGATTGGCAAACCAGGTACGTGATGGACCGCTATAGGGCTTAATATAACGCATAGCCGCCGAAATAGACTTTTTGACAACCGCTAAATCTTCCTTTTTTAACTCTCCCTGCTGCCCTTTGAATTTAGCTTGATAGTCAATAGTTTTATAGTTATCGTTTAACGGCTTGCCATCCATAACAGCATACAGTGCCAAAGCAATCACGTGCTTACAAAGTGTGCCTCTTTCGCCAAGATAACAATTACAGATGCCTTGCTTGTAGCTGCGGGCTGATATCGATACGCGGTAGGGTTGTGTTCCTTCAACCACTCCGGTATAGTGGCCGCCCATGGTTTCAACCGCAGTTACTTTGCCGGCTTCATACAAACCAACCGCGCGTTTAAAAGTTTTTTTATCTGTTGCAAATTTTATTTTATCCAGATCGTAATTGGTATGCATATTAAATACCTCTCCACTGAGTCAATATCTGCTGAGTTTTTTTCTCCACTCTTTTCCTGGCTTCCCGGCGCGGGAACCCTTTTGCCATTAATAAATCGTAAGAGGTGTATTCATGGCGAATATGGGCAAATACAGCCAATTGAATCATTTCCCGGTCAATTTAGTTAAAATTTTATCCACTCGCACTTACCAAAGTCCGGGTAATGGTTCTGTGAGCTAGCCAAAAAACTTATCGCCTTTAGCCCAGTTTTGGCCGTCTACCTCGTCAATTACAAGATAGATACTTTCCTTGGGTTTTCCGGTCACTTCCAGAAGTATATTGGAAAATCCTTCAGCTATTTTCTGCTTCTGTTCCTTGCTTAAGGTGCCGACTGATTTAAGATTGATAAACGGCATTAGCTAACCTCCTTTTTCATTAAGTGTTTCCAAGATTTTTGCGCTGTTTCTAAGAATCCTTTCTTCCTTCTACTTATTTTGAAGAGTTTTCCCACCCGTTTCCGTTCCCGCAACGGAAAAGGCTCTCTTAAAATTTAATTAACTTTTTTTAGTTTTACGATCAGAACATCTTTATTTTTTGGAAGCTTCCCCATTTTTTCTTTTAGTAGGTTTACATCAACTTTAGAAGGAGTAAATGCACTTGCAGAACCATTGCCTATGTCTATTACTAACCCAATAATTCCTCCAAAAATAATATTTCCAAATACCCATCCATTGATAGTTTTTTTCAGAGCTACAGTAACAGGTTCATATCCGTCCTTTTCAACTTTAACTTGATAACCCCCATTCTCCTATCCAAATTAAAAGTTGCCGGTGTTTCTTGTTGCATATTGCCAACAGTTGCTATTGCTTCACTTGGATGAGAAAAAACTGGTAATTGCTGCATTCTACCACTTACGATTGAAGCACAACCTATCACAGAAATTAGAAATACTCCAACCAGTAATGCAGAAAAAAATTTTTGGTCATTACAACCACCTCCTTTTTTAAATTTATTTAATAAACTGCGAGATGTTTTTGATAAATTATTAACATCCAAGAATTATAAAACAAAGATGCAGTTATTCTATATTTGTTTTGCAACCAATTCTCAGTCAATTCGTACACTAGATAAATAGGTGTCTGTCCCTAATTATTTGCGAGATGTTTTTGATAAATTATTAACATCCAAGAATTATAAAACAAAGATGCAGTTATTCTATATTTGTTTTGCAACCAATTCTCAGTCAATTCGTACACTAGATAAATAGGTGTCTGTCCCTAATTATTCTTCCATTTTTTATTCTTAGATTGACACCAGCCTTGCTTAAGTAAATTAGAAGCTCTATTAGATGCTTCCTTGTAACTTACACTTTGACCTGTTCTTTTTCTTTGTAAAATCCACCTTATAACTTGATGAGCGATATCGCCACCCCACATATCTAATGTTTGCATTTTCTT
>CAZSDJ010000042.1:0-11429 GCA_964605645.1 uncultured Planctomycetia bacterium | reverse complement strand
CGCGAATTATATTAGTGTTTATTTGTTAAAAATTAGCGTTATTTCGCGTTAAATAGAACAAAGGGAGGAGCAATGGGGAAGAAAGAGATAAAGTATAGTGAGGCGGTTGAGGAGTTGAATCAGATACTGGCAGACCTAGAGGCAGAACGGATTGATGTTGACCAGGTATCAGTTAAGGTTAAAAAGGCAGTTGAACTAATTAAGCTTTGCCGCCAAAAAATCGAAAATACGGAAATGGAAGTTAAAAAAATAGTCAAGGGTTTTGAAGCCGAAAAGGAAGAAGCTTAAAATAACGATTGACTAAAAGTTTTAGCATACTACAATAATCTTGCTTCAAGAAACGTTTAACCTTTCTTTTTAATTAAAATAAAATAAGGTTGACAGAGAAATTTAAAAATTGTATTATATTAGCCTATGATTAACAAGACGAGAAAAAAAGAGATTATTGAGAAATTTAAAGGGCATCTGGGTGATACCGGATCAGTTGCTGTCCAGATTGCTTTGCTTACCGAAAGGATCAATTATCTTACTGATCACATGAAAAAGCATAAGAAAGATTTTCATTCCCGCCGCGGCCTTCTGACTTTGGTAGGGAGAAGGCGCCGCTTGATTAATTATTTAAAAGAAAAAGATGCAGCTAGTTATCAAGAAGTTGCCAAAGAGTTAAACTTTAAAAAATAAATGCTTACTTCATTATCTACATCTAAAATCGGAAAATATCCCTTGGAGTTATCAACCGGCCAAATGGCAGCTCAAGCTCATGGCAGCGTTAAAGCTTCGTTGGGGGATACTATAGTTTTAGTTACAACTTGTATGTCTGCGCAGAGTTATCCGGACCGCGGATTTTTTCCGCTGATGGTTGAATATCGTGAAAAAACTTATGCTGCCGGAAGAATCCCGGGCGGGTTCTTTAAAAAAGAAGGCAGGCCTACTGATACAGAAATCTTAACTTGCCGCTTGATTGACCGGCCGTTGCGGCCGCTTTTCCCTAAAGGCTTAACTAATGAAGTGCAAATCATTGCAATGGTTTTATCCAGCGACCGGGAAAATGATCCTGACGTAATTGCGTTAAATGCAGCCAGTACGGCTTTGGCGATTTCAGATATTCCTTTTGCAAAACCAATCGGAGCAGTAAGGGTTTCAAAGGTAGGAGATGAGTTTGTAGCAAATCCTTCTTATCAACAACGGGAAGGTTCTCCAATCGATATTGTAGTTGTGGGGACCGGCGAAAAAACAGTTATGATTGAAGGTGGATTTGATCAATCTCAAGAAGAAGATGTTGTAGCTGCAATTGAATTTGCCCAACCTTTTATTGCCGATATTATTAAAACTCAAAAGGAATTACAGGCAAAGGAAGGGAAACCGAAAAAAGAAGTTGATGCATGCTCAGACGATAAAGATTTAACAGCTAAGGTTCGGGATAAAGTAATTAAAGTTGTTCGCAATAATTACGGGATGGAAAAAAAAGAAGATAAAGCCAAAGCTTCCGGCGAGATAATGGAATCTTTAAAGGCAGAATTTATAAATGAGGATTCAGAAGTTACTGAATCTGACTTGAAAAAAGCTTTGTCTGCAGTTGAAGAAGAAGTTTTTCGCCAGAAAGTGTTAGAAGAAGGTATCCGGCCGGACAAGCGGGGGCTTTCTGACATTCGAGAGCTTACCAGTGAGGCAAGAGTACTGCCGCGGCCGCACGGAACAGGATTATTTAGAAGAGGCCAAACTCAAGCTTTGGCAATAACAACTCTGGGTACAAGCGGCGACGAACAATATATTGAAGCCTTAGAAGGAGAGAAATCAAAACATTTTATGCTTCATTATAATTTTCCTCCTTTTTCAGTAGGTGAGGTAAAATTTATGCGCGGCCCGTCAAGAAGAGATATCGGCCACGGTACCTTAGCGGAAAAAGCATTAAAACCGGTTGTGCCGTCGCGGGATGAATTTCCTTATACAATTAGAATAGTCTCTGAAATTTTAGAATCAAACGGTTCATCAAGCATGGCTACTGCTTGTGCGGCATCGCTGTCGATGATGGATGCCGGCGTCCCTTTAAAAGATGCAGTTGCCGGAATCGCAATCGGGATGGTGGCCGACGGAGATAATTATAAAATTCTTACCGATATTGCCGGGATTGAAGATCATTGCGGTGACTTGGACTTTAAAGTTGCCGGTACCAAAAAAGGAGTTACTGCAATTCAAGTTGATACTAAAATCGACGGCATAACTATTAATATGATAAAAGATGCTTTGCAAAAAGCAAAAGAAGCCCGTCTTGTTATTTTAGATAATATGAGTAAAGGATTAGCCGAGCCGCGGGAGGCACTTTCAAAATATGCTCCCAAGATTAAATCTCTAAATATAGATCCGGATAAGATTGGGATGGTTATCGGCCCCGGCGGTAAAAATATCAGAAAGATGAGTAAAGATTATAATGTCACAGTGGATATTGATGATGATCGGAATTTAGTATCGGTGGTAGCTGAAACCAGCGAAGAATTAGAGCAGGCAATTTCTGCCATTGAAAATATTACCAGAGAATTTGATGTGGGTGATATCGTAGAGGCAAAGGTAGATAAACTTATGAGTTATGGGGCTTTCTGTGAACTGAGTCCATCGAAATCCGGCCTTCTTCATGTTTCTGAAATGGCTGAAGGGTTTGTTAAGGATCCGGGTGAAGTTGTTAAAGAAGGCGATATAGTTAAAGTAAAAGTTATCGGAAAAGACAACTTTGGTAAATTGAAATTAAGCTTAAAACAAGCTAAATAGAAATACAAGCCCTGTAAGCTTTTATCTTAAAAATTTTTGATAAGCTAACAGGGCTTTTTATAATTAACAATGAGTAGACTCTCCTCTTTTTTAAAAAGTACTATATTCTTTTTTTCTTTTCTGCTTATTTTCTTAAGTTTAATTTCTTATACTCCCCAAGATATTTCCGTTATCTTTGCGCCAACCCCGGTAAATGTTTCTAATTTTATCGGGATTGCCGGAGCTTATGTTGCATTTGGTTTGTTTTTTTTATTTGGATATGCGGCTTACTTTATCCCTTTTTATTTATTTTTTCTCGGTTTTGCCGAATTGGAATTTTTACGTTTTCACGGCCTCGGTAGAAATAAGATCGTAAATGGAATTGCTTTTATCTTTTTTATCGTTTTCTTATCTACTTTTATCAGTTTGTTTTTCAATCAAAATTCGGAAATTTTTCAGGCAGGGGGATTGTTAGGGTTTTTATTAGATAATTTTTTTAAAGACTACTTAGGTTTTACCGGTTCATTGATTACGGTTTTTTTGATTATGGCAATTAATGCCATTTTGCTTTTTGGTTTTTTCTTCATGGATTTTTCCCGGATTATCAAGAATTTCATCTTGAAATTAACAGCTGCCGCAAGTGAAAATTTTTCTAATTTTAAAAAGACACGCAGCAAAAAGAGACAAGCCACTGTACAGAGTTCGCCTCAATTAAAAGGAAAAACTCCGGAGATAAAAATGTACCAACCAAAAACTAATAAATCAGAGCCGAGTTATGCGCCCCAAATTTCAACAACGTTAGCAAATAACGAAAAAACAGCTGCCAAACCAAAACCTAAAACTGGCCAAGATCAGGCTACCGACAAAGAAAGTTATGATCCGGCTAGTTACCAATTACCTTCTTTTAACTTATTAAAAAAACCGCCTTCCACTGATTATTCTGAAACCAAAGGCAATATTAAAGCAAATATCAAAAGGTTAGAAAGATCTTTGTTAGATTTTGGGGTGGAAGCAGAAGTAGTTAGTGTCCAAAAAGGGCCGGTTGTAACTATGTATGAACTTTCGCCGCAGGCGGGGACTAAAATTCAAAAAATATCGTCATTGGCTGATGATATTGCTTTGTCGATGAAGTCTTCGATGGTGAGAATCGTAGCTCCGCTCCCCGGCCGAGGCACAGTCGGGATTGAAATCCCTAATTCTCATAAACATCTGGTTCATCTGCGCGAGTTGTTAGAAGAGAAAAAGTTTATGAATGCGGATTCCAAATTGACCTTAGCGGTGGGAAAAGACGTATCCGGTAATTCGATTATTGCTGATTTAGGCGAGATGCCCCATCTTTTGATTGCGGGGGCGACCGGAGCCGGTAAAACCGTATGTGTTAATTCACTAATATCTTCGATGTTATTTAAGGCAAAGCCGGATCAATTAAAGTTTATTTTAGTCGACCCGAAGATGGTAGAACTTGCTCCCTTTGCTGATATCCCTCATTTAATTCACCCGATAATTTCAGAATCGAAAAAGGCTTTTGCAGCCTTGAATTGGGCGGTAGGGGAGATGGAGCAGCGTTATAAAAAATTAGCCAAAGAAGGAACCCGGAATATTGATTCCTACAACAGGCAACAACAAGAAAAAATGCCTTATATTGTAATTGTTATCGATGAGCTAGCTGATTTGATGACTGTAGCCCGCGAAAGTATCGAAACTGCAATTCAGCGCCTGGCACAACTGTCGAGAGCGGTGGGGATTCATTTAATTCTGGCAACCCAGAGGCCTTCTGTTGATGTTATAACCGGTGTAATCAAAGCAAACTTTCCTGCGCGAATCTCGTTTAAGGTGTCTTCCCGAGTTGATTCGCGCACAGTGCTGGATTCAATGGGAGCTGATAAGTTGTTAGGCAAAGGCGATCTTTTATTTTTACATCCGGGTTCGATAAAGCTTACCCGCGGCCAAGGGTCTTTTATTGACGATCATGACATTGAACGTTTAGCTGATTTTTGCCGTAATCAAGGCGCGCCAATTTATGAAAAGTCAATAACTGAAGAAGAAAAGAGGCAAAAAATGAATTTAGGCAGTGATGAACTTTTTGACGATGCGGTAAGGTTGATTTTACAAACCGACCAAGCATCAGCTTCACTTTTACAAAGAAGGATGCGGATTGGTTACACCCGAGCCGCAAGACTGCTTGATATTATGGAACAAAAAGGTATCGTAGGGCCCTTTTGTGGATCGAAAGCACGTGATATACTGGTTGAGAAGGAAAAATACTTAGCAGAAAAAGGCTTGATATGATCGAAGATCTATGCATTAGAATTAAGGATAAAAGAAGAGAGCTAGGCTACAGTATTGAAAAAGTAGTCAGTGAAACTAAATTGCATCCTGCGGTTATCCGTGATATCGAAAGCTGTAATCTTGACAATATAACTCCAATTTATATTAAAGGGTTTATCAAAATTTATGCCTCATTTTTAGGGGTAGAAATAAAAGACGAATTAGAGCAAATTCAAAAAAAGATTAGGGCTACCGTAAACAACCCAAAACAAAAAAAAGAAAGCGGCCAAAACCCAATTTTTAATTTTTTTAAAATAATTATTAAATCAATGACTAAATTAATATCTAAAATTTCGCCCCAAGTAAGAAAAAATATATTACTTGCTGTTATAATCCTTCTTATTTTTTGGCTTGGTTTTTTAGGGGTGAGGTTTTCTTTTCGAAAGGTGCTGGGGTTTTTTAGGAATCGAAAACAGGCAGTGAGCCAACAACAAGTTGAAAAACCGGCCGAAGAAAAAAATAACCAAGAACCAAAACCGCAGCTAATTGGCCAACTTGATCAAATAACCGCAGCTTTAACTGTAAAAAAACCTTGTTTTATCAAAGTTATTTCTGATGGAAACCTTATCTTTGAAGGGGTCTTAGAAAAAGGCGAAGTTGAAACCTGGCGGGCTGAGCAAGAATTAGAATTTAAAATAAGTGACGGCTCGGCTGTATATTTAGAAGTTGATGGCCAACCAATCCCCAAACTTTCTTCAATTCAGAAGCCAATAAAAAGTTTAATAATCAATTCTTCCGGAATTACTGTCAACAAATAAAAAATTGCTATGGCAGAAAAAAAAGTTTCACTTGTTTCTTTAGGTTGTTTCCGCAATCGCTATGATTCCGGGATTGCGGTGAACAGGTTGTTAGCTAGAGGAGATACCTTATTACCAGTTGAAAAAATAAGTAAAAAAAACAAAGTAGATATTTTATTGATTAATACTTGTGGTTTTATTGATCTGGCTAAATTGGAGTCAATTCAGGCAATCAGGGATGCGATCAAATTAAAACAAGAAAAAAAAGTAAAAAAAATATATGTATTTGGCTGTTTGGTGGAAAGATTTGGTGATGAATTAAAAAAACATTTTTCGCAAATAAATAAGTGGTGGGGGGTTGAAGTTTTCGATAAAAAATATAAAAAGAGGTTAATTGAGAAAGGGGCAGTAGATTTTATAAAAATATGTGAAGGCTGTATCAATTATTGCAGTTATTGCGCAATCCCCTTGATTAAAGGTAAACTCAGAAGCCGCCTGCCGGCAGAGATCTTAAAAGAAGTGGCAGAGTTAGAAAAAAAAGGGATAAAAGAACTAAATATAATTGGCCAGGATATTACAAGTTGGGCTAAAGATTTAAAGGTAAAACAAAATTTAACCGGTTTGTTAAAAAAAATAATTAAGAAGACAAGAAATATTAAATGGATTCGTTTAATTTATACTCATCCTCAGCATTTAAGCGATGACTTAATTGATTTAGTTGCGAAAGAGAAAAAAATTTGTAATTATATTGATTTACCAATTCAACATATTAATAAAAGAATATTGAAATTGATGCAGCGTAGGACTTGCCCGGAAAATATTATTTCTTTGATTAAAAAAATTAGAAAAAAAATACCGAATTGCGCAATTAGGACTTCAGTGATAGTAGGATTTCCTACTGAAACGGAATCTGAGTTTAAAGAATTACTTGATTTTATAAAAAAAATAAAGTTTGAAAAATTAGGAGTGTTTACCTACTCTCAAGAAGAAGGCACAAAAGCTGCAGAATTATCCGGACAAATCCACCACCAGACAAAAAAAAGAAGAATGCGCCAGGTGATGGAAACTCAGCAAAATATAACTGCTGAAAAATTAAAGAGCTTTATCGGTAAAGAAATTAAAGTTTTAGTGTTAGCCAAAAGAAAAGATTTCTATATCGGCAGGGCCGAATATGATGCGCCTGAGGTTGACGGGTTGGTATTTATAAAAAAGAAAAATTTAAAAGTAGGAAAATTTTATCAAGTCGAAGTAGTAGATAGCCTAGAGTATGATTTGGTAGCTAATTAGTATTGAGTCGTGAGTATTGAGTATCGAGTACTATCTAAAATATTATTTGAGTTTTTTTATTTGTCTAGGTAAAATAAAAGCACGATATACGATATACCAGATACGACATACGAAACCATGAATATTTCTAATAAACTTACTTTTTTGCGGATAATTCTTGCCTTTTTTTGTGTAGGGTTTATTTTACTAAACACTTTCGCCTTCCACATCGTAGCACTTTGCTTATTTTTGATTGCTTCTTTTACTGACCTTCTCGATGGGTACCTGGCGCGAAAATACAATCATACTACCGATTTAGGCAAAATTCTTGATCCGATTGCTGATAAAATTTTAATTATTGGTGTATTTGCAGCTTTTGTAGAGATTAATTTAATTAGTGTTTGGATGGTGATTGCTATTTTATTGCGTGAATTTATTGTAACCAGCTTACGTCTTTACAGCTTACGAAAAGGAGTAGTTTTGTCGGCGCAAAAATTTGGTAAACACAAGACAGTTTCACAAATTTCAGGTGTTTTGATTATTTTTTCTTTTTTAATTCTTTCTAAAACTTTTCCCCTGGCAAAAATAACTGATTTTCTTTACAATTTCGGGATCCCGATTGTGATGTGGTATATTGTGGCAATTACTCTTTTTTCCGGTATTTATTATTTTTGGGTCAACCGGCAGCTGATTAAAACGTTTTGATACTATGGGTTTTAAGACCATAAGTCAACTGTCACATGTTAACTAGTGACTTGTGACATAAAACTTGTGACTTTAAATTGAGATTATTTTGAAAGATAAGATTATTGTAGCTTTGGCTTCGTTGTTGGGGATTGGTTTTATCCCGGGGTGTCCGGGGACTTTTGGTTCGTTGTTTGGACTGGCAGTTATTTGGGTTATCCCAGGGCAAACAATATTTCTTCTGGTTACTTTTTTTTCTCTAATTTTAGCTTTTTTTATTGCAGGCCGCGCGGAAAAATTATTAGGCCAAAAAGACCCAAAGCAAATAGTAATTGATGAATTGGCCGGGATTTTGGTTACTTTTCTTTTTGTCCCTAAAACCTTTGTGTTTATCGTAGCTGGGTTTTTTCTTTTCCGGTTGTTTGATATTGTAAAGGTTTTTCCTGCCAAAAAGATAGAAAACAAAAAAGGTTCTTTGGGGATTGTCGGCGATGACTTAATAGCAGGAATTTATGCTAATTTAGTGCTTCAATCTTTAAGATTAGCCTTCCCGATCTTTTCATAGATTGGCCCTTTCCGGGTTAAGGTGCTTTTAAAAATAGTTATTCTATCTATCTTAATTTTACCTTCAATTTTTAATTGATCAATTTCTGTAGTTAATTGCTTGATGTTTTTTAAGCTTTTAATTCTGGCTAAAGTTATGTGGGATTTAATTTTTTTATTTTTTTTAAAACCAAGTAAATTTAATTTTTGGCTGAGGTCTTCTGCAATTTTTTCTAATATTTGGCCTGAAGAAAAACTTATAAAAAATATCCTTGGCTTTTTAAAGTTAGGAAAAAAGCCAAAATTGGCTAATTCAACTGAAAAAGAATTATATCGGCAGGCAATATTTGCAATAATTTCTTTTATCTTAGCGAGCTGATTTTGATCAATATTACTTAAGAATTTTAAAGTAATGTGTAGGTTTTCCGGTTCAACCCATTTTACTTTTAGTGGTAATTTTTTTAAATTAGTGGTGACTGTGTTGAGTTTTGTTTTAATTTCACCGGTTAAGTCGATTGCGATAAATGTTCTCATTTTTTTAGTCTTAAGTCCAATGTCCAAAGTCCTAAGTCTATAAAGTTTTTAGGTGTTGATAGAGAATCTCGGCTGCAAATTTAGCAGTTTTTTTCCGTATCCGGTCGCGAGTCCCGTCAATGATTGCATTGATTACAAAAATTCCTTCTTTATCTGAAATTGCAATAAAAGTGGTGCCCACCTTTATGCTTTTTTTTGCGGTGGGGCCGGCAAAACCGACTATAGATATTCCCAGATCACTGTTTAGTTTTTTCCGAGCGCCTCCTGCTAAATAAGCTGCTATTTCCGGAGAGACTCCTTGAGTTTTTGTAAGTAACGCCGAAGGTATGCTAAACAATTTATTTTTTGCAGCGAGATCATAAACAACAAAGGAACCTTTAAAGGTTCCAGAACTGCCGGGAGTTTTAGTTAAAAGATAAGAAAGGTATCCGGCGGTTTCTGATTCGACAGCTGCTAAGCTTAAGTTTTTATTCTTTAAAATTTTAAATATTTTATTTTCTAAATTCACAAAATTATTATAACAAAATAATAAAAATAACCCATAAATTTATCTATATTTCTTCTTCTAAAATTATTTCTTCGTAAGCATTGCCGGGGAGTTCTTGCGAAAACATTGAAGGCTGACTGATGATAATGCCATTTTTATGGCTATATTTAGTTTGCGGGTAGCTGACATAAAGACAAGATTTAGTGCGGGTTGTAGCTACATAAAACAACCTTCTTTCTTCTTCGAGCGCCTCTTTAGAGACGAGAGCCTTTGCGTGGGGGAAGTCATATTCAGAGAATCCGATAATAAATACAGCTTCCCACTCTAAGCCTTTCGCTTGGTGAATTGTAGTTAAAGTTAAAACTTCCTCTCTTTCTTCTTCCGGGATTCGTTTTTCACCCTTAAATTCTTCGTAAGCACCGCTATCGTTTAGGAATTTTTCCAGAGTGGGATAATTATAAGACATCTTCACCATTTCGTCTAAATCCATCAATCTTTCTGCCGCATTATCAAAACTGAAATAACAATATTCCTTATACATGCCGATAATTTTTTTTAGAGCTTGATCAGGTTTTTTAATTTTTTTCAATGCAGTAAATAAATTATTAAATTCTTTAAAACTTGTTTTTTGCCTTTTGGGGATTTTGTCTAATACCTGCTCCGGGCTGTTGTTTTCGAGTATTAACTTTTCCCAAATTCGATAAGCATAATTTTTGCCAATGCCGCGATAAAGGGAAAGAGCCCGCTTGAAGGCTATTTCGTCATGAGGGTTAATAATAATTTTTAAAAAGGAGATAACATCTTTAATATGGGCTTGTTCAAAAAAACGCAGGCCGCCTCGCACAATATAGGGGATATTGCGCTTGGCCATCTCTATTTCCAATTCTAAAGCTTGAAAACGGGAACGAAAGAGGACAGCAATTTCAGAAAGGGGGATCCCTTCCCGGTTCAGTTCCAGGATTCTTTGGCCGACAAATTGTGCTTGTTGGTAAACATCTTTTGCGCTGACTAAACAAGGGATTTCTCTGTCATCTTTTACAGCCTTTAGCTTCTTGGGGTACTGATGGACATTGTGTTTGATTATTGCATTAGCTAAATTAAGAATCTGAGGGCTGGAACGATAGTTAATTTCTAATTTAAAAATTTTATTAGTTTTAAAAACTTTAGGAAAGTCGAGGAGATTGTTAATTTGGGCAGCCCGGAACGAATAAATAGATTGAGCATCATCACCGACAACCAGAATATTTTTGTGGTAAGCTGAAAGTTTTTTTAAAATTTCAAATTGAATTTGATTGGTATCTTGGTATTCATCAACCAAAATATATCTAAATATTTGCGAATATTTCTCAGCCAACAGAGGATCCTCTAAAACCTCTAACCATTTACTGAGTAAGTCCGAAAAATCCATGAGGTTAGCTTGCTTTTTTTTCTGTTGATAATAACTAAAAATTTTTTTGATGGGATGGGCATATTCTTGGAGATGAAGGTAGAATTTGGCGATAACTTCATCGGAATCTGTCTGGGAATTGATTGCTAAGCTGTAAATATTGTAAAGAAGCCTTTTTTTCGGAAACATCTTTTCTTTTTTCTGATAGCCGAGGCTTTGCAGGCAGTCACCAATTAGGCTTTTAGCATCTTCTGAGTCGGCTATCGAAAAATTAGAGGAGTAACCCAGGTGTTTAGCTTCGCGGCGCAGAATTCGATTTCCGATATGGTGGAAGGTGCCGGCCCAAAGCCCTTTTAAGCTTGAATTAATTAAGCTTTCGGCGCGATGGGTCATTTCTGCCGAAGCACGATTGGTAAAAGTTACAAGCAGTATATTTTTTGGGTTTATGCCTTGGGAAAGTAGATAGGCAAGCCGGTGAATCAAAACCCTTGTTTTCCCACTGCCGGCTCCGGCCAAAACTAACGCTGCGCCGTCTCCTCCTTTAATAACTTCGGCTTGTTGAGGGTTGAGCCCTTTGAGATAGTTGTATTTTTTCATTGTTCTTTCTTTATTTAAGGAAAGCTATCTTATCACAAAAGAGTTAATTGGCAAACAGGTGGAATTTAGGCACTGTGTCAAGTTTTAGTAGGTAGTTTTTTAGCGGCCTTAAAATGTTTAAGGT
>CAZSDJ010000041.1:0-12973 GCA_964605645.1 uncultured Planctomycetia bacterium | reverse complement strand
TATTCATTTCCCGGCCCTACTACTTTATCTACCCTTGGTATGCTTTCTGTTCCATAGGCCATAGCGGCTATTGCCTGAACGCCCCCGATGTTATAAATCTCGTCTGCTCCTGCTAGGTCTGAGGCCACTATGGTAGCGTCTTTTATTTTAGGAGAACAAACAATGACATTCTCAACTCCTGCCACCTTAGCCGGAATTACTCCCATTAAAGCAGTAGAGGGCAAAGGATATCTGCCGCCTGGTGCATAAACACCCACTCTTTTAAGGGGAATTATTTTCTGTCCCAGGGTAACCCCTTCTTTGCTATACTCAAAGTCTTTAAGCCCTTTAGACTGCCTCTTGGCAAATTCTTTAATATTAGAGGCCGCCTCCCCCAGCGCCTTAATCGTCTCTTGGTCTGTCTCTTTATACGCTCTTCTTATATCTTTTCGGGTTACTTTAAACTTATCTAATTTTACCTTATCAAAAACAGCTGTATATTTTTTTACAGCCCTATCTCCGCCCTCTCTCACTTCTTTAATAATTTTTTGGACTTTATTCATGATCTTAATGCTTTAGAATATCATTAATTAACCCTAAAAACAATAAAAAGAGGGTGAATTGCCCTCTATCGTAAATGGGGTACAAAATGACTCGGATATACTGTTATGCGGGATTTATTGAATAAAATCCGAACTTATTTTCAGGAAAATCCCTATGGTCCGGACGCTTTTTTTAAATTCCGATTGAAAGAAGAAATTCTTTATGCTTAAATTAACTTATGAAGCCGGAGTTGACAATTATCCTTCCCTGCCAAAACGAAGAGAAATCTTTGGCTTTTTGCTTAGATTCAATCAAAAAGCTGAAAGGCAACTTTGAAATTATAGTTTCAGATTCTTCAGAAGATAGTTCTCCCCAAATTGCTAGCAATTATCATGTCAAGCTCTTAAAACACGACAAAGATGGATACGGAGCAGCTTACCTGGAGGCTTTTAGAAAAGCTCAAGGCAAATACATTTTTATGGCTGACGCTGACGGAAGCTACAGCTTCGAAGATGTTCCTATTTTTATCGAAGAGCTTAAAAAAGGGTACGATTTAGTCCTGGGAGACAGGTTTTCTGGCAGGATGGAAAAAGGAGCTATGCCCTTTTTGCACCGTTATCTTGGCAACCCCCTTCTCTCTTCTCTTTTAAGAATTTTTTTCAAGAACAAGATAAAAGATCCTCATTCTGGCATGCGGGCAGTCCGGAAATCTTTTTTGGAGAAATTAAATCTTCGGACAACTGGAATGGAGTTTGCCTCTGAAATGATAATCAAAGCCATTAAAGCAAAAGGAAGAATAAAAGAGATACCGATTGATTATAAAAAAAGGGAGGGCAAGTCAAAACTGAAGTCCTTCTCTGACGGCTGGCGCCACTTGAGGTTTATGCTGCTTTACAGCCCTTATTTTCTTTTTTTCCTGCCGGGATTAATTATTTTTCTTTTGGGAGCTTTTACCCTAGGATGGTTTTACTTTGGCACCCCTCACCTCTTCGGCTTAAACTTTTATATCCATCCGATGTTTATCTCCTCTCTTTTAGCTGTTCTGGGCTACCAGCTTATTGTTTTTTCCCTTTTCGCTAAAACTTATTCTATTGTTCATTTGGGAGAAGAAGATCCAAAGACAGAAAAGATTTACCGATACCTGACAATAGAAAAGGCAACTTTTCTGGGAGGATCAGCCGTCCTTTTGGGATTGGTTATCCTTTTGGTTATCCTTTTCAAGTGGCTAAAGACTGATTTTGGAGCTTTAAATGAAATTAAAAACTCCATTGTTGCCCTAACTTTGATAATCCTGGGCTTCCAAACTATATTTTCCTCTTTTATATTAAGCATTCTGGGTATTAAGGAAAAATGAAAATAGCTGTCTTTCATAACTTTTTGGATAATATAGGGGGAGCTGAAATAGTCACCTTAACTTTAGCTCGAGAATTGAAAGCTGACCTTTATACCACTAATATTGATAAGGAAAAAATAAAAAGGGCTGGTTTCGAGGATATTCTTCCAAGAATAAAATCAATCGGAAAAGTTCCTCTTCAGGCCCCCTTTCGTCATCAAGCAGCTCTTTGGCGATTTTCAAGAATCAAGCTTGATTATGATCATTACATAATATCAGGCGACTGGGCTGTTTCTGCTGCAAAACGCAATAGGCCAGTTCTTTGGTATGTTCACTCTCCTTGCCGGGAGCTCTGGGATTTGAGAGGATATGTCAGGAACAATATCGTTCCTTTTTATTTCCGCTTTTTTTATGACATCTGGACATCTTTTAATAGATGGCTTCATCCAAAATACATTAAAAAAATAGATAAAATTGTCTGCAACTCAAAAAACACCCAAAAGCGCTTGAAAAAATATCTTGGCATTGAAGCTGGAGTCATTTATCCCCCAACTGAAGTTTCTAAGCATTGTTGGAGACCCGCTAAAAATTACTGGCTTTCTGTCAACCGCCTTTTAAAACACAAAAGGATTGAGATACAACTTGAGTCATTTCAAAAACTTCCAAAAGAAAGATTGATAATTGTTGGCAGCTATGAAAAAAACGCCAGACAATTTGAAGCGTATAAAAAAGAAATAGAAAGGAAGAAACCAAAAAACGTTGAAATAAGACACTGGGTTTCTAGCGAAGAATTAAAAAAGCTTTATTCGGAATGCAAGGGATTAATATGCACGGCCAAAGATGAGGATTTTGGCATGACTCCTGTCGAGGCTATGGCTTCTGGAAAGCCCGTCATTGCGGCAAAAGAGGGAGGATACAAAGAAACAGTTATTGATGGAAAAGCAGGAAAACTTATTAAAGCAAGCATTGATGAATTAGTTATGACGATAAAAGAAGTTGGTAAAAATCCAGAGAAATATAAAGAATATTGCTTGAAAAGGGCTGGAGAGTTTGATGTTAAGAAGTTTGTTGATAAGATTAAGGAGAAAATAAAATGAAAGTTAAAAAACCCTTAATTTCAGTTATTACAGTTGTTTTAAATGGAGAAAAAACCATTGAAAGAACAATTAATTCTGTTATTTCGCAAAATTTTAATAGTTTTGAATACATTATTATTGATGGAGGATCGACAGATGGCACCTTAGAATTAATTAATAAATACTCTTCAAGAAACGGTTATCACAAGATTGATAAATGGACCAGCGAGAAAGATAATGGCATTTATGACGCTATGAACAAGGGCGCGAGAATTGCTCAGGGAGATTATGTTTTCTTTTTAAATGCTGATGATTTTTTTGTTAAAAATGATGTTCTTTTAAATGTCGCGAAAGAATTAAGAAACAAAAAGACTGATATTTTATATGGTAAAGTAGAGTTTTTGAAAAATGGGGTATTATTTACAGTTAAGCATCCACGCAAGGGGGAAAATGTGATTTCATATCTTAAAAAAGGCCAAACTTTAAATCATCAAGGGATTTTTACAAAAAGAAAGCTACTATTAAAATACTCTTTTGATACTTCTTATAAACTTATGGCCGACCATGATTTAATATGTAGAATGTTAAAAGATAATGCTAGTTTTTATTTATCTGAGATTGTGATTTCTCGTTTTTCTACGGGAGGATTAAGCAAAAAAAATCCAAAATTATGTCTTGATGAGACAAAAAAAATGATTAAAAAAAATTTTGGTAAAAAAGACTATCTAATCTATTTAATTTTTTATAATCCTTTTAAGGAATTGGCGAGGGAGATTGGTCTTTTTGGAATCTGGATAAATAAATTTAACCCTCAACTTTATAAATTCCTGAAAAGTTTTAAGAAACGAAGTCAGCTGAATGAATAGAAATAAAAGCAAATCTTCCCTTATAATGAGCAAACAATTTTTTAAAAAACTTTCTGGTGTTGCCAAAAAAATCCCTACGCTTTGCCATATTTTATTTAAAGAAAAAGATGCTAATGCGAAAAAAAACCTGATTTTAAAGACAGCGTTTAAGCCATTAATGCTCACAAAATATGGGAGAAAAATCAGAAGAGCTTTTTCTGCATTTCGTCCTTGGTGTAAAGAATTTCCTCAGATGATTAACATT
This sequence comes from uncultured Planctomycetia bacterium, assembly GCA_964605645.1. GTDB lineage: Bacteria > Omnitrophota > Gorgyraeia > Duberdicusellales > 4484-171 > PXAH01. The sequence goes on along the minus strand of CAZSDJ010000041.1, from coordinate 8,932 downwards.
CTGTCAGACGGATCTGTTACAACGTGTTGTTTTGATCCTTATGGGAAAAATAGGCTTGGATCTGTCTATAAACATGATATCTCTGAAATATGGAATAATAAAGTTAAAAACATTTTAATGTTTGGAGATCTTTACGACCTGAAACAATGTAGAGATTGTATCGGGACAAGGCATGCGCCCATATTGTCAAAAAAGAATGATTATTCAAAATGGCAGAATTTTGCTTATCGGCACCCGAAAGTCATCCAAATAGAAATAATGGGTAGGTGCAATTATGGCTGTTGCTGTTCAAACGAAATTTATAAATACCGCAAAAACAATGAAACAAAGCCTAATTTAGATAAAATTTTCGATAATATAAAATCCTTTCTGCCAAAAATTGAAAAGCTAAATCTTTTTAACCATGGCGAGCCATTGTTGCACGACGGTTTTTGTGTTTTTGTAAAAAAATGCCGCAAGGAATCTGACAAACTTAAAATGTGCCTGTGTACGAACGGAATGCTGATGGATGAAAAGATATCCAGATGTTTGATTGAACAAAAGATAAATTATGTAAGTATCTCTGTTCATGGCGGAGCTGGGACAGAAAATATGCTTAAATATTCAAAATATGGAGCTGATTATAGCAAAGTTATGGCAAATATAAAACAACTAACAAAGCTAAGGAAAATGTATAAAAGCAAACTTCCATCTGTTGTGATAGACACAATACTCTTTAATTGGAATGATACGGATGAGATGATAAATCGGTTAAGAAAGGATGCGAAAGCCGTGGGTGTCGACAAAATAAACTGGGTTTTAGATGGCGGTACCGGCCGCTTATCAAGATCCTCAAAAAGATTTCCTCTTGGTAGCGATGAATTACAAAGATTGCAACAACGCGATATTTTCAATTAAACATTTCTTCTATAGTATTTATGGAATATAGTGATAATAAAATTAGTATTGTAATTACCTGCTACAACGAAGGCAAACTTTTAAAACGGGCCATCGAAAGTGTTGAGGGTCAGATTGACAAAGATTTTGAGCTTATTGTTGTGAATGATGCTTCTCCATGTGAAATTATAAATAGAATCTGCTGTCAGTTAGAAAAAAACGGCAAAGCGCGAGTTGTTTGGCATAATGAAAACAAGGGGCTGTCGGCTGCAAGAAATAGCGGTTATAAAGCTATGCAGGGAAATATCTGTATTCCTTTAGATGCGGATGATGTCTTGCCCCAAGATGCAGTATTAAGTGTACGTAAAGCTTTCCAAAATAATCCGAAAGCGGATTTTGTTTTTGGTAATTATATTAGAAAAGAACCAGAAAGCAATTATGCAGATATTGTAGATTGCAGTATACTCGCATCTTCTAAGGGATTTTTAGATCCGGAAAGGTTGATTATTCATGATTGGATTTTATATGGAGGCAGCCCCTGCCGAAAAAGACTATGGAAACGTATTGGCGGGTATGCGCTTGAATTCTCTTATGACGTTCAAGATGTAGATTTTTGGAAACGGGCATTGATCTCAGGTGCCAAAGGCTATTATCTTAATAAGACCATATATGAATGGCGAAGATCGGGCGATGGGATGAACGCTTCAGTTCCTATTGCCGTTTTGCGCAGAGAGAGAAAACAGAATATAAAATTTTATGAACTGTTTTCTAAATCAAAGACAGCATTGAACAAGGCAACTAAGATTATGATTGCCGACGGCTTTTTCTTTTTTGCTGCAAAATTTGTATGGTTGTCATTTATACGCTATAAAAACTCAAAATCTCTAAGTAAATCATGAGAAGATTTTTACGGTTTGTGCCTTCCGCTATAATAATTCATCTCGAGAGACATCCATTGGAAATGATGAGAGGCCCTATAAATGGGAAAATAAATTATATGTTGAATAAAATATACAGGGTTTTAATAAAACGATTAATAGGTTTGGGGGGGCAAGGAGAGCATCTGCTATTTAGCTTTATGCTTAGATTTTTTGTCTGTCATCTTAAAGTCAATCATGCGCTGGTAGTGATGAAATAGATTTCGATAAGGATGTGTGTTGTCTTTGTGCCACGGCTTTAGACCTGTATTAAAGTGTATAATATATGGCTCCATCACTAATTTGGTGTATTTTTTCAAGCCGAATAGGATCTTATCCCATATCCCGTAATCAAATATTTGAGAAAGCAAATTCCAACGCGGATCAAGTTGGCCCCAATTATTTGCCAAAACCGCATTCAATACATCTTGATCCCACCATAATATATGTTCTTTATTGGCACGCATATAGTCTATTAAACAGGAAACAACATTATTGTCTCTCCATTTTCTAAGATTAATAACCATGACCCCCGTATTGAAAACCTTATTTTTCGGGTTCAAGCCCAGTTCTTTATAAAGTTTTAACCCTTCGGGAGATGAGACGTAGCGCGCATTTTTAGCTACTTCAGGTACGGCTAATACATATTCATCCTCCATTTCAATATCCCACAACTTTCCGATATCTTCATTTATTATCATGTCGCAGTCCAAATAAATAACCTTACTGACGAATTTTTCTAAAACGTCGGATATAATTAATCTGTAAAAAGCTGCCTCCGTCACATGTTGGGTTACCTTCAAGTCTGTCATTCTGTCGTCGTCAACTTTAACCCAATTAAGCTCAATCTTGTCGGAACAAATCGAATTTTCTATTTTTATTTTGAGATTTGCGTCAATTTCTTTGTATAAGACGTAACATTGCACGCGTCTATGGCTTTTGAGATTCTCACACAATGATCTAAGCATTACTGCCAAAGGAGCGGCATAGTTGTTATCAACAGATGTGGCAATAGTTATAGATGAGTCTTTTGGATGGATATCAGCTTTGGAGTTTAGCATTTGGCGGTTAAAATCGAGAATAAAATTTTCATTTTTCAAAAGAGGAAGGCCGCATTTCTCAAATCCATGCCAATAGCCATTGCAGGAAAAATGAACACATGTTTTTTTTATTAAATTAGAGCTATAAAATGCAGTATATTCAGAGTCTTTGCAGAAATTTTGGAAAACGCAGTAATCTGAGCTTAATATGAGATGCTTATTTTTCCCGGGAGACGAGGACAGTAAAAGCGCAAAAATTGTCTGACCCGTATATTTATTGAAATCCGAACCGTTTTTTAAATAAATTTCCAAAAGTGATTCTATAAAATTTAGTCTGTTTAAAGCGTCGATCGGAGCATGATACAATCCGTAATTTAAAGCCGGCATAACATTTATTTTATAAAGCTTTTTTATCTCATTTTCTGACAATTCATAAGCGCTGAAACCGTTGCCTAAAACAAAATGTTGTTTATTTCTAATAAAATTGATGAGTTCGATTGGCCGCCGGAAAAACATTACATCTGGGTCCAAGCCCATTATTTTTTCTCTCTTTGAATAAAAAGGGAAATCAAATATTTTTATCCCTTGCCTAAAAAAATCCTTATGAAAACGCAGCTTTCGACAATATTTGTGATTGGATAAATGCGCATCTATTTGGTAGGATGCTTCGCGATATCGGATTATTTTCGCTTTACTGCAATGTTTTTCAAGGATAGCTATATGCGATTCTTTTAGTGTTCCGTCTTCATGAATTATCAGATCAAACGTGAGTTTTGAGAAATAAGAAAACGTCTTGATGCTCCAGAGAAAATTGAAAAAATCCCTTTTGCAAACTAAAATATGAATTTCCAGATCGCTCTCCGGGTCACACTCAACAGAATTTGTTCGCAATATCCGTCTTTTGTAAAATTCGTAATACGGATACTGTATCCTCAGGCCGACATCCCACAATACGTCTTTTGCAAAAGCAATTATTCTCCAAAAAGGATTTTTTGGATTTCTTTCACTTTTAATTTTGTTTATTATTTTTCTTAGCACTTAGAAGAATTTATATTAGCTGGTACTTTATTTTCACTTCTCCATATAAGCTTTTAAAATTAGGATTTTTGCCATTTTAAATATACAAATTTTTGCTAAAAATAATTAAAGTGTTTTTTTTAAAATAATTTTATACCAATCGCCAGCCTTTTTTCCTGCCTGCTCCTGATGTACACAGAGGAAACCCAAATCTGCAGTAATATTTGTCTTATACCCCTTCCTGTTGTAGCGAATAAGTTCTCCGTCCTCAATAGTAAGATCATGTTGGTGTAAGCCTTGCCAGTGACTGTGTGTTCCTTCTTTGATAAATCCTTCTAAAAACAAAAATCCATTTTTTTTTAAAATTTTATAGATACTATTAACACATTTTTTTACATTCCGTGCATGATCCAGCGCATTTCCAGAATACACTATGTCAAAACTTTCTTTCGAAAAAGTCTTCAGCAAACTCTCTCCGGTACCTTTTATTGCTTTAATGGGGAATGAAATTTTATATTTTTTAAGTAAAGCGTTATACTCTTTAGCAAGAGGATCCACTGCTACAAGATCAAATAAATTCTGTTCGGCTCCCCAGGCTAATCTTGAAAGTGGCCCACACCCAACATCAAGAACCTTTATATGTTCACTCCCTCCCCTTTTTAGTTCTTTGAGGTGAGACAAAAGTAGCCTAGGAAATATGTTCGCGCGAGTATTTGGTTCTATTAATTCTGTAATCCATTTTTGTTTTCTTTCAACACTAAGGGCATGATCCCAAAAATTTATCTCGGAAGCATAATCAGGCCGAATAGATCTATAGTAAAAATATATTCTTCTAAGAATCATCTTGGTCCAATCAGGTAATAATTGTTTTGTTAAATATTTTTTTGAGAGCCTCGGATAATTTAAAAAAGCCATTTTAATTACTTTCTTTTTTGTACTCTTTAATAACTTCTTTTGCTTTTCCCTGCTTTTTAATTTTTCCTTTTTCCATCCAAACAATCTTATCAGAGTACTTTTCAATAACATCTAGTCTGTGGCTTGTGACCACTACTGAAACCCCTTGCTTAGTCATATCTCTAATTTTTTTCTCTACTTTATTCTTAAAATGCTTATCTCCCAAAGCAAATATTTCATCTGCCAATAAAATATCCGGATTAGTAAAGAGTGCAAGAGAAACAGCAAATCTTATCTTCATTCCACGAGAAAATTGGTAAAACTTAGTATTTTTAAATTCTTCAAGTTCTGAAAATTTAATTATTAGAGGAAGTCTATCCTTAATTTCTTTTTGGGACATTCCAAGGAGAGAGCCGGCGGCAAAAGCATTTTCTATTATTGTCAACCTTGAACTCAAGCCCAATGCTAAACCGATCACGGCTGTTACTTTGCCTTCTACTTTTACCGTACCCTCGTAAATAGGAAAAATGCCGGAGATAATTCTCAGCAAAGTGGTTTTTCCGGCCCCGTTGCTCCCAACCAACCCTAAAATCTCCCCTGAATCAACGTCAAAAGAAACACTGTCTAAGGCCTTGAAATCCCTTTTGGAAAGCTTCCCCGAAAAAATATCTATAATCCTGCCAAAAGCTGTTTGCCTTTTTTTAAAACCTAATCTAAAGGTTTTTGACACATTTTGAATAATTATTCTTTTCATTTTAAATCATTTCGGCAAACTTCTTCTTTAATTTTGAAAATATTAAAAGACCCAGGGTCAAAAATAAAAAAGCATAGCCTAAGGATCCGATAATAAGCCAGGTGTCCGGGGTTTTGTTGTAAACTATTATTTCTCTTGCCAGGGTAATAAAGTAGTACATTGGATTGAAAAGATTGACTTTGAACAAGGTTGTCTGGCCTCCTATCTGGTAGAATATGGGAGTGCCAAACCAAATTAATTGGGAGACAAAAGACCAAATCTCTTTCAAGTCAAAAAAATAAACAAATAAAGAGGAAAGAATGAGGGCTGACCCAAAAGAGAATAAAGTAACCAACAAAAGAATTAAAGGGTAATATATCAAGAACACCGGCGATATTTTAAAAATAAGGAGAAAGGCAATTAAAATTAAAAATTCGAAAATGTGCGCAAAGAGAGTCTGCAGGGTAACCTCCCCTATCATCGCCTCTCGCTGAAAGTTTAGCGACTTAATAAGCTCCGCTTCATTCTTTATCTTGGCTACTGACCGAACGGTTATCTTCCTGAAATAGTTGAATAAAATAATTCCCAACAGCAAATACAAAGGATAACTCGGAATATCCTGACCGAGTCTGTCATAAAAAATTGAAAGCATCAGAATAAAGGTCAGCATAGGAGCTAATAAATACCACAAAACTCCCAGCCAGGTTCCTTCGCTTTCCAGCCTAAATCCGGCCTTAGCTAAAGCCAAGCTTAGACCCAAAAAACTTTTAATCTTCTGGTATAAATTCATATAATACTAATCCTTCATCGCTCTTTTTAATTTCTTTAAAACCCTCGCATTGAAAGGGAAAAGAATAGACATAATCTAAGCTCCACTTTTTGGCCTTTTCTTTTTTCTTCCGGCAGCCACTCCCCATAAAAGAGGGATATCTCCCAGAACCGACCGTTATCGTTCCCCCCTTGGTAATTAAAGGATAGTTTCCGGTGACAGTTCCGATTACTGTTCCTTTCCAGGGGATGCTCAAAAACCTTTTTCCTTCTATTTCTTCAAAAATTCTTAAATCCTCCCTTGTTAGATAATTGTTAGCTGGAGCTGCTGGAGAAAATATCTGACCGCTTTCCTCATCAACAAGAACCAGAGAATCCCAACCCAATGAATTAAGTTGGGTGTAAAAAAAGGAGAATAAAAAAAAGATCGCTATTACAGCTATTTGGCTATATTTTACCTTCCGGGAAATATCTGTTTCTATTTCCTTTTTAAGGTATAGAATCAATCTCTGCAAACCAAAACCAGAAGCTATTACCAAAAGAATGCTGACATAAAAAACCAATCTCTCATACTCCAAAAATATCCTTTTTGTTGAAAAAGAATAGAAAACCCAAAAGAAAAGCCCCGCCCCTATCTGAACCGAAAGCCATCTTTTTTTCTTCACCAAGTAGGGAACGGCTATGGCGGCCAAAGGAATAACCAAGAGGGGAACTATGTGATAAATGCTAAATTCGGGTATCCCCGAAGCAAAAGCCGAATGATAAACCTTATTAAATAAATAATTAAAAGCTCCTCCGGGCAGAAAGCCTTGAACTAAAAAGAAAAAAGCCCCGGAGATAAAAATAGCAATGCCCAAGGCCAGGGCTAGGGCTTTCCGGCTGAAGAATAACAGCCCTAAAAGATAAGAAGGCAAAAGAGGCGGGTAGAATAAAAACACTAAAAGAGAGGATAAAGCCGCCATTTTCTTCTCATTTAAAGCTATAAAAGAAAAACCGATCAGTAAACTTAAAATCCCCAAATTCAAGGGCATAAGGTTCCATATGCCGGGCAGATTGTTTCCGTTGATAATATAAAGGGCGAAGAGAGCGGCAATAGCCGAGGTGAGTTTTTTCAGCTTATTTAATCTTAAAAAAAAGTAAATTAAGGAAATTATCAAAAGGTTAAAGAAAATTGTCAGCAAAGCGTACTGAGTCAAGGGATCAAGGCCCAAAAGCAGGAATATCCCGGCTAAAAAAGAGTGAAAGGGCATTTCCATGTTCAAAAAGGGCTCTTTTGTATAAGGGTTAATTTCAGGAGCTTTACCCGACTCCAGAGAATAATCAATTAAAGCGACGGCGTACCATTCATCGGCGAAATAAGGGTAGGGGTAATTCATATCCTTTACCTTCTTAACGCTTCTGTCAGCCATAGTCACATCCCCCGTGTAGTTATAGTGAACCGAAAAAAGGCAGATGAAAGATATCACCAAAACAATTAAGAAGACGAAATCAGGCCTTTTCAGCTTTTTGGGAAAACCGGCTATCAAAAGAGAAGAAGCAGCAAAAAGAAGGTTAGCCGCTAAGACAACCGGGTAGTTGAAAAAGCCCAAAAACTGGCTGATTAGAGCCAAAAGGAACTGGGATGTGATTACTAAAAAAAGAGTTGACAAAAAACCCTTTCTTTTATCTTTGAACTTTCTAATAAGAAGAAAGGGTAAAAATAACAGGATTATACCGATCAAAAGCTTCATAAGATGAAACAATGCTCAAGGAAGGCTCCGATAATGATTTTAAAGATTTTCTTTTTCTCTTATTCTTCTGCTTTAATCAGTAAAAAGATGCGTTAAAAAGCCCTCATTGCCAGTACGCTCTCTGCCAAACTAAATTAGAGATGTCCTCTTTGGGTTTTTAATTAGTAATTAGTTCGACCTTTTTGTTTTCAACTTCTGTACTTGCAGGAAAAAATCTAAGAGATATATTTTATCGAAATGCTTTTTCGAGATGACATCTCTTGATCATTCCGGACCCGTCGAATTTTGCGAGGGAAATTCGGCAATTGAGGAGAAACTTCTCGTAATGCGGGGGTACTAGGAGTTGAACCTAGAAGATCGGTTTTGGAGACCGACAGTTTTCCAGTTAGCTTATACCCCCTCTTCAGTTATTACTTTTATGCCTTCTTTTTTCAAGAGCGCAGCGGTAACACCATTCCCCTCTACCAACTTACCCGTAAAACTGCCGTTATATATTTCACCGCAACCGCAAGAAGGGCTCTTAGACTTTCCTATAAACTCTTTTATGCCGTATAGTCTTACAATCATTAAAGACTGCACAGCTCCCCTCATAAACTCCTCTGTCACGTCCTTACCTTTTATATTCTTAACTCTCCCTTTTCCGTCCAAAATCCTCTCTCCAGAGCAACCCTGAAGTTCCTGAGGAGGTCTCGGGGTTGGCAACCCCCCTAGTTGTTCGGGACAAACAGGAATCAACGTTTCCCTCTTTGCCAGATCAACAATCCTTTTATCAGGCTTTGCCTTGCAATCATACCTGCATTTTATCCCCAAAAGGCAAGCGCTGCAAAGTTTCATAAAGCTATTTCTTTGTTTCTTTGTGAGCAGTGTGTTTCTTGCAGAATTTACAGAACTTTTTCAACTCCAACTTTCCTTCTACTCCTTTGGATTTGTTAGAAAAGTAATTTATGTTTTTGCACT
>CAZSDJ010000040.1:0-13067 GCA_964605645.1 uncultured Planctomycetia bacterium | reverse complement strand
TACAAGGATCTCTCTTAAATATAAAGAACGAATATTAACTTATTATACGAGGAGGAATAAGATGAAAATTTGTATTACAGCAGAAGGAGATAATCTAGATTCAAAGATAGATCCCCGTTTTGGCAGGGCGCAATATTTTTTAATTCTGGATACAGAGAATAATAATTTAGAAGCAATCCAAAATCCTAATGTGGGCAGTGTGGGAGGGGTTGGAGTTCAATCTGGCCAATTAATTTCAGAAAAAGGAGCAAAAGTTGTTTTGACTGGTAATGTGGGCCCTAATGCATATAAAACGTTGGAAGCTGCGGGGATTGAAGTGATTTCTGGTGTTTCAGGGATAGCTAAAGAAAATATTGAAAAATATAAGCAAGGAAAATTTAAGCCGGGCAACGGCCCCAGTGTTAATTCAAAGTTTGGCATGAGTTGATAGATGATAATTGCAGTAGCAAGTGGAAAAGGCGGCACCGGTAAAACTACAATTGCAACTAATTTAGCTCTGTCTTTAAAGAAAGTTAAATTATTAGATTGCGATGTGGAAGAACCCAATTCTTATCTATTCATAAAACCAAAAATAGAAAAGATCCAACCGGTTCATATTCCAGTCCCCGAAATTAATCCAGATAGATGTACTGGTTGCGGCCGCTGCCAAAAGGTATGTGTTTATAATGCGATAGCTTTAGTTTCCGCCAGAGGCAATACAGCCTCTGGCGAGACCTCGCCGCCCGAATTGCTAAATAAACAAAATAAGCAAAGCGGCGGGAAAAATAAGGTTTTAGTATTTGATGATCTTTGTCATGGTTGTGGCGCTTGCAGTTATTTGTGTCCGGAAGGCGCAATAACTGAAGTTAATAAAAAAATTGGAGTAATTGAAGTAGGGAAAAAAGGAAATTTAGATTTTATAGATGGTAAATTAGATATTGGCCAAGCTATGGCTCCACCGATAATTAGAGAAATTAAAAAACAGATAAAGCCAGGAGAAACTGTAATAATTGATGCTCCGCCGGGGACATCTTGCCCTGTGATTGAATCAACGAAAGGAAGTGACTTTGTAATTTTAGTCACAGAGCCAACTCCATTTGGCCTCAATGATCTAAAACTTGCCGTGGAAACTTTTCGCAAATTAAAAATATCTTTTGGCGTAGTTATCAATCGTTCTGATTTAGGAGACAAAAAGACTCTAGATTATTGTAGTCAGGAAGGCATAGAAATACTTTTAGAGATTCCTTTTGACAAAAGAATTGCTGCTAGTTATTCTGCGGGAGAATTAATAATTGAAGCTCAGCCTGAATATAAAAAGAAATTTATAAATTTATTTACAACAATAAAAAATTATGAAAGAAATTGTCGTAATTAGTGGTAAAGGCGGAACGGGTAAAACTGTAGTAACAGGGGCATTAGCTTCTTTAGTCAAAGATTCCGCCAAAGGCGAAGATGTTTCTGGCGAGACCTCGCCGCCGGCACAGCAAAGCCAAAAAGGCGGCGGGAAGGTAATGGCTGATTGTGATGTTGATGCTGCCGATCTTCATCTTTTACTTAGGCCAACCATTAAAGAAGAAGGAGAATTTCGTTCCGGGGTTACTGCAGTTGTAGATAAGGATAAATGTATAGCTTGTGGCAAGTGTTTAGAAGTTTGTAGATTTTCAGCAGTATCTGAAAGCTTTGTTATTGATCCGATAGCTTGTGAAGGATGTGCATTTTGTAGTCAAGTTTGTCCTGTTTCAGCAATTCAAATGAAAGAAAATTTATCGGGGCAATGGTTTGTATCTGACACTCGCTATGGTTCTTTTGTCCATGCTCGCTTAGGAATAGCAGAAGAAAATTCAGGGAAACTTGTAGCCTTAGTTAAGAAAAAAGCCAAAGAATTAGCGAAAAAACAAAAAGCATCTTTTGTTATTGTGGATGGTTCTCCGGGGATTGGTTGTCCGGTAATTGCTTCTTTAGCGGGGGCTGATTGTGCATTAGTTGTTACCGAACCAACCCTATCTGGTTTAGCTGATGCAAAGAGAGTTATCAGTGTTGCAAAACATTTTAAAATACCGGTTAAATTAATTATAAATAAATTTGACTTAAATTTAGAAGTAACTAAAAAAATTGAAAAATATTGCAAAGAAGATAATATAGAATTATTAGGAAAATTACCTTTTGATAAATCAGTGGTGGAAGCTATTATCGCTCAGAAAACATTGTTAGAGGCGGCTGGTGAGAATGTTAAAAAAATAATCAAAGATATCTGGTTTAAATTAAATAATCAATCATGAAAACTTACCTAGATTGTATACCCTGTTTTTTTAAACAAGCCTTAGATGCGGCTCGTTTGGCTCAGGCATCAAAAAAAACTCAAAAAAAAATTTTAATTAGTTTAGCGGAAGAATTAGAAAATTTTTCATTAGATAGTTGTCCGCCAGAGATGGGTAAATTTATTTATAATAAGGTAAGAGAAATTACTCAAGAAAATGATCCCTATAAAAAAATAAAAGAAAAAAGCAATAAATTAGCTTTAAGTTTTTATCCAAAATTAAAAGAAAAGGTCAAAAAGGCAAAAGATCCGTTACTATTTTCTTTGGAACTTGCTATTGCCGGAAATATTATTGATTATGGTGTTAAACATAGCCTAGATGTAGATAAAGAGATAGATGATATTTTAGCTAAAGAAGATGAAGCTATCGGCAATGAGCCAAAAGCCATTTTTAATTATCCTGAATTTAAAGATAAGTTAATTAAATCCAATACAATTCTTTATTTAGGCGATAATGCCGGAGAGGTTGTTTTTGACCGAATTCTAATTGAAGAGATTAAAAAAAGTTATCCGGATAAAAAAATTATTTATGCGGTTAAAGAAAAACCAATTATTAATGATGCTTTAGCAGAAGATGCTTATTTTTGTGGTATTGATAAACAGGCAAAAATTATATCGAGCGGTTCAGATGCACCGGGGACTATTTTTCTCTTTTGTTCTGAATATTTTTTAGATATCTTTAAAAAGTCAGATATGGTAATCAGCAAAGGACAAGGTAATTTTGAATCATTGTCAAAAGAGGCAGCTCGGGATGTATTTTTTTTATTTATGGCAAAATGTCCTGTAGTTGCAAAGGATATCAATTGTCAACTAAAAGATATAATTTTATATCATAGCCAACCTTAGTAATTATTGCTAAATAAGTTTCTTCCATTTTTTTTACAAAAAGGTATAATTTTTATAAACTATCTAATAAACTAATAAATATGAATATTAAAATATTATTTGATAAATCTGCCGCAGATAATAAGTTTAAAACTGGCTGGGGGTTTTCTCTATTTATCGATGGGGTTTTATTTGATACAGGAGAAGACGGAGATTTTTTAATTTCTAATTTAAAAGCAGCCAATATCGATATCGGTAGCATTAAAAAGATAGTTATTTCTCATGATCACTGGGATCATACTGGCGGCCTTTGGGGTATTTTAAAAATTAAAAACGATTTAGAAGTTTACGGGTGTGAAGGATTTTCTCGGGAGACTAAAGACAAAATAAAAGATTCAGGAGCAAAGTTTATTGAAGTTAACCAACAAATGCAAATAAAACCTAATATTTATACAAGCGGCCAAATATTAGGTTTTTATAAAGCTGAACAAATTGCTGAGCAAGCTTTAATTATAAAATCAGAAAAAGGGTTAGTGGTTATAACCGGGTGTTCTCATCCGGGAATACTAAAAATGATTGAGGGTGTAGGAGAAAATTTTTTCGGAGAGGATATCTATTTGGTTTTGGGCGGTTTTCATTTGATGAACAAAGAAAAGCGGGAAATAAAATTAACTGCAGAAAAAATAAAAGAAGCAAATATTAATTATGTTGGCCCTACTCATTGTACTGGTTACCAAGCGCAACAAATTTTAAAAAAAGTTTTTGGAGAAAAATATATATCAATTAAAGTAGGCGAAACTATAACTGTATAATTATACAGTTATGTGACAAAACTGTTTCAAGCACTTTCTAAAAGGAGAAGAGATTGCTTCGCCCTTGACACTTCGTGTCAAGGACTCGCAATGACTAACGGGGCGTCATTGCGAGGAGGGACTGCGAGGCGAAGCCGAAGCAGGACTGACGAAGCAATCTCTATGATGGACAAGGGATAAAGGTCATTTAATACTATTGTTAGAAAACTTTTGACAATATGATTTGCCGTATAAGGAGGCTGAGATGTTAAAGATTATTTATAAAGAGTTGAAACATCATATTTGGTTTACGATTTTTGGGGCAGTCACTGGTGTAGTAGTTATGTTTTTTTCTCAAAATTTACCCAAAAATGTTTCTTATAATGTATTTTATGTTTTACATCCTCTCCATGTTTTGTTAAGTGCTTTAGTCACAACTTCATTATATTCTTTTTATAAGTGTCCCGCCTCCAGTCGTAGGTGCAATATCGGTATTTTATTGCTGATTGGTTATTTTGGCGCGATTGGTATTGCTACTTTAAGTGATTGCATTATTCCTTATTTAGCAGAAGTTTTGCTTGGTTTGCCGAATCGAGAGATTCACTTAGGTTTTATTGAAAAGTGGTGGTTAGTTAATCCTTTAGCAATTTTAGGAGTTGCTATCGCTTATTTTTGGCCAAGGACTAAATTTCCTCATGCCGGCCATGTGTTATTAAGTACCTGGGCCTCTCTTTTTCACATCATCATGGCTTTAGGCAAGCAACTAAATCCTTGGTTGTATCTAGCTATTTTTGTATTTTTATTTATAGCGGTTTGGGTGCCTTGTTGTTTAAGTGATATAGTTTTCCCCCTTTTGTTTGTAAAAGATGATCAAAACAAAGATAATCACTGTTAAGAAAAATATGAATTGGAGGACTTTATGAAGAGTGTGAGTGCAAAAAAGATGAAAGACATTGATCGGGCTGCAATCGAAGAGTTTAAAGTGCCTTCAATTGTGTTGATGGAAAATGCCGGAAGAGCTGCTGCTGATACTGCCTACAGTATGCTTATAGATAGAAAAAGTAAAGTCATTTGTGTTTGCGGTAAAGGCAACAACGGCGGCGATGGTTTTGTTTGCACCAGGCATCTTGTTAACAAGGGAGTTAATGTTTTAGTTTTTTTAACTTGTAATCGGGATCAATTAAAAGGCGATGCTAAAATAAATTTTTCTATTTTAGAAAAAATGAATATTTCTATTTATGAATTAACTAAAGAAGGTAATTTTACAAATTTAGAAAATGAAATCATAAATTCAGAATTAGTAATTGATGCAATTTTTGGCATAGGCATATCGGGGGAAATAAGAGAGCCTTATTCAAAAATTATTGAAATAATTAATAAAAATAAAAATAAAACTTTAGCCTTAGACATACCTTCAGGCCTTGATGCAACAGAAGGTATTTCTTTAGGAAGTTGCATAAAAGCAGATAAGACTGTTACTTTTGCTGCGTGTAAAACAGGTTTAGTAAGAAATCAAGGGTTAGAATATTCTGGTGAAATTGTAGTGGCAGAGATATCTATTCCTAAACAATTATTAGATCAGGAATAGATTAAAATAGAGAAAATATGAGCATGATGGTAAAATCACAAATTACAAATAACAAATTCCAAGCAAATTACAAATTTCAAATGACAATAACCAAAATATTTATATTTTGTTTGTAATTTTGGTATTGGGAATTGTGTATTGTTTGTAATTTGTGATTTGTGTATTGGGATTTATTATGAAGAAGAAAGATTTAAAAAGTTTAAAAAGAGCTGGTAAAGCAGTGGCTTTAATTTTAAAAAAATTAAAAAGATTTAACCAGCCAGATATTACCGGTTTAGATATAAATAATTTTGCAGAAGAGTTTTTAAAAAATAATTTTCCTAACTGTAATTTATCAAGTAAAGGTTACGGAGGTTTTCCGGCGTCAGTTTGCGTGTCAATTAATGAAAATATAATTCATGGTATCCCATCTAAAAGAGAAGTAAAAAAGGGAGATATAGTTAAAGTGGACATAGTAGTTGATTATCAAGGTTGGCATGCAGATGCAGCTTATAGTTATATTATCGGCAAAGTGAAAAAAGAAGAAAAAAAGTTAGTTAAAATTACAGAAAAAGCTTTGATGCAGGCAATTAAGATATCAAGGCCCGGCAATACTACCGGAGACATTGGCCATTTAGTCCAAACTATTATTGAAAAAGAAGGATTTTCGGTGATGCGAAGATATTGCGGCCATGGTTTAGGTAAGTCAATGCATCAGGATCCTTCTATCCCTAATTTTGGTTCAGCTGGATCTGGGGTAAAATTAGAAGAAGGGATGATCATTGCAATTGAGCCAATGGCTTTTCTGGGCGCTCATGAAGTTGAGGTGGCTGATAATGGCTGGGATGTATATGCAAAAGATAAATCACAAACTGCTCACTTTGAACACACCATTTTGATTACAGACAAAAAACCTTTAATTATTACTAAATAATTTTTTTTAAAAAATTTCTTGACAGAGAAGAGTTACTTTGTATAATTGATGTTGAATTTCATTTTCAAAACTAATCATGAAAAAAGAGATTAAACTATTTATTGATTTTTTAAAGAAGAAGGGTTTAAAGCTGACTCCTCAACGAGAGAGAGTACTTACTATTTTTCTAGATCAAGAAAAGCATCTTACGGTTGAAGATTTATATAATATTATTAAAAAGAAAGATCCTTCTCTTGGGCAAGCCACAGTTTTTAGAACTTTAAAACTTCTAGTTGAGGCGCAAATTGCAGGAGAGGTTGATTTTGGCGATAAAAAAATAAGGTATGAACATAAATATGGACATAAACATCATGATCATATTATTTGCACAGAATGCGGAAAATGCATCGAGGCGGCGAATCCTAAAATTGAAGAGTTGCAAAATAAATTGTGTGAAAAATTTTCTTTTAAAGTAATAAGTCATAGGCTAAAAATATTTGGAATATGTAAACAGTGCCAAAGGAAAGCAAAAGGAAAGAGGGGGAAGAAAAGGTAAAATTTTTTAAAAACCGATTGAATTTGAATTTCATTTTCAATCAAATTAAAAGGAGGGGGATATGAAGAAGGTGATTATAACTTTATTCGGGTTTATATTCATTTTATCCGGCCCGGCTAAAGCGGAACCGGTAAGTGAATTAAAAGAGCAACTTAAAGATTTACGAGAAAAATATGAAACTAAAATTGATAAACTTTCCGAGCGGATTAGTAAACTGGAGAAAGATCAAAAGGAAGAAGTTGCTAAAATCAATGAAAAAATTGATAAAAATTTGTTAGATGTTGAATATGTGGGCAGATACGACGGCCCGTTTAAAAAAGGAGGGTTGATTATTGAAAATCCTTTTGGTTTTGGGAATGTGAGTTTAGGCGGTTATATGGACCATGAGTTTGAAAACTTTGAAAATACAAACTCTACCTTTGACCAGCACCGTTGGATACTCAATGTTGGGGCAGAAATTGGCCAAAGGTTGAGATTCTTTTCAGAATATGAAATTGAACACGGCGGACCGGATGCTTCAGGCGGAGGGGAAGCCAAAGTTGAACAGGCTTGGGTTGATTATCTAATTTCTGATTGGATCAATTTAAGAGCCGGCGCAGTATTGGTTCCTTTTGGCAGATATAATCTTTATCACGATTCTGACTTGCAGGATTTAACTGACCGGCCTCTTGTGGCGAGAAGGGTTATTCCTACTACCTGGACTGAATCCGGAGCCGGCTTTTATGGAGAATTTAATCCAAAATTGGGAGACTACCAAGACTTAGTTATAGGCTATGAGGCTTATGTAATGAATGGTTTAGATGATGGTTTCTCCGATATAGGGATGCGCGGGGCCAGAGGCAGCCTGGGCGGTGATAATAATAACAACAAAGCGGTGGTAGGAAGGTTGAGTTTGAGCCCTGCCTTAGGACATGAAGTTGGCCTAAGCGGTTACCGGGGCAAGTACGACAATTCGGGCAACTATATAAACGGAGCTGCGATGGATTTTTCTTCGCGCTGGGGCCCGCTGGAGTTGGTTGGCGAATCTGCTTATTTTGACATTGAAGGATCTGGTGTATCAAACACAATGAAAGGTTACCGAATTCAAGCCAATTATCATTTCTGGCCGGAATTTTTGGATAACACTTTTTTAGGTAAAGAGTTTGATAATCCTACTTTTACATTGGTAGGTAGATACGGTTGGGCCGAAATTGAGGATGATTCAGACGCAGGCAGCGGAGATAACGAAGAAGACAGATTTACTCTGGGCCTTAATTACCGGCCGCTGGAAAGCTGGGTGTTTAAGCTTGAATACCAGTGGAATAATACTGAAAATGAGAGTTTACAACACGGGGATAATAATGGATTCATGGCTTCGGTTGCAATGGGATTTTAATTTTTTAAACTCAAAATGGAAAAATAAAAACATGAAAAGCAAGAAATGGAAAAGTATTAGCTTTTGGATCAGCTTAGGCATTTTACTTTTTGTTTCAACCTCAACTTTTGCAAAGGTGTTTGAATCTAAAACTGAGGCCCTAAAAAGTATTTTTGGGGCCTCAGGCACCTTTAAAAAAATTACCTTACAACTAAATCAAGAGCAGAAAAATTATTTAGAGAAAAAGTTAGGGCATGCAATAAAAAGGGAAAATTTTACTTTTTATTTAGCCAAAAAAAATAGCCAAATTAAAGGTTATGCTACGGTGGTTTCTGAATTCGGGCGAGATGGATACAATAAATTATTAGTTGTAATTACACCAACTGGCAAGATTGATGTTGTTAAGGTACTCGAAAGCAGAGATTCAAAAGGAAAAGAGATCACCCAAAAAAGATTTTTAAGGCAATTTGAAGGAAAAAGCAACCAAAACAATTTGGACATAAATCAAGATATTGCAACAATTACAGGTGCTACTATTAGTGCAAAAGCAGCCATAAAAGCTGTGAAAAAAGCTTTAGTTATTTGGAAACTTTTTTTTCGAAAGAATAATAATAATTTGTAATTAGTCGATATCTAATTATAATAGATAAAAATAAGGGTATAATTATGCAGGATTTAAAAAAAATTGCAATTGTCGGTTCACCCAATGTAGGTAAATCTTCTATCTTTAATAATTTAAGCAGTCATTACGCAACAGTATCTAATTATCCCGGTACTACTGTTGAAATTTTTAAAGCTAAAACTAATATTGGCGGTAAAAAGATTGAACTTATCGATACACCGGGGATGTATTCTTTTCTGCCTTTAAGTGAAGAAGAAAGAATAGCCAGATTAATTTTAATTAAAGATAAGCCCGATTTAGTCCTCCATGTGGTTTCAGCGACTGCTTTAGAAAGAAATCTTCCCTTAACTCTTCAACTTATAGAATCCGGCCTAGATGTTGTTTTAGTTTTAAACATTATGGATGAAGCTAAAAAAGAGGGGCTGAGCATAGATATTAAGAAAATAGAAGGGTTTTTGAAAATTCCGGTTATTCCAACTGTATCTGTAACTTCAGAAGGAATTAAGCAGTTAAAAAATCAAATAACAATATCTATAAAACAATCAGAAAAAAAGTCAGATAAAAAAGTAACTTCTTTAGTCCAATATCCGAAATTACTGGAAGCTACTCGAGAAAAAATAGCTGATTTATTAAAAGGTGATTATGTTCTTTCTAAAAAAATTATGAGTTTGTTATTGCTGGAGCGAGATGAAGAGATAATGGATATAATTAAAGAAAGAGAAAGTTTAGATAATTTTAAAAAAATTAAACAATTTCAAGAAAAAATTAATAAAAAAGCTTCCCAACCTGTGGAATATTTAGCCAATGTTGCATTAAGAGAAAAAGTGAGAAGTATTATAAGTAATTCTGTAAAAGAAAAACAAAAAAAACGCAACATTTCAAGAATTATTAGTGATTTAACCCTGCAGCCAAGAATTGGAATCCCTCTTCTTCTAGCTTTTCTTTATTTTGGGATATATCAATTAGTAGGAGTATTTGGGGCAGGATTTTTGGTTGATTTCCTAGAGGCAGATGTGTTTGAGAAATTTATTAATCCTTTTTTTATATCTTTGTTTGAAAAATTTGTGCCGTGGGAGCTTGTGCGTTCTCTTTTTGTTGGAGAGTACGGAATAATTACTCTGGGAGTTAGGTATGCTGTGGCCATAATTCTTCCGATTGTGGGGATATTTTTCTTTGTGTTTAGCTTCGCTGAAGATACAGGTTATCTGCCTCGGGTGGGAGCGATGCTGGATCGATTATTTAAAAGAATTGGGTTAAGTGGAAAAGCGGTAATTCCCATTGTTTTGGGATTAGGCTGCGATACTATGGCTACTATGGTTACAAGGATTCTACCTACCAAACGAGAAAGAATTATTGCTACTTTTCTTCTTTCCTTAAGTATTCCTTGTTCAGCTCAATTAGGAGTAATCGTTGCGGTGTTATCTGAGACGGGCTTGGGTCTTTTGATCTGGGTTTTTACTGTGTTTGGGGTATTTACTACTTCCGGGTTTTTCTTAAATAAAATTTTAAAAGGTAAGAAGCCTTCTTTTCATATTGAATTACCGCCTTTAAGATTACCAAGAATGAAAAATATAGTAACCAAAACCTATACTCGGCTCAAATGGTATTTTATGGAAGTTTTACCCTTATTTATTTGGGCTAGTGTAATAATTTGGTTAGGAAAAGTTACAAAAGTATTTGGTTTTGTTATTTCTTTGTTAGAGTATCCGGTAAAATTCATTGGCCTTTCTTCTAATTTGGCGGAAGTATTTTTATTTGGTTTTTTTAGAAGAGATTATGGTGCGGCAGGGCTGTATGATTTGGAAAAGCAAGGTTTGCTTTCTGTAAGAGAGTTGACAGTTGCTGCAGTAGTTTTAACTCTTTTTCTTCCTTGTATAGCCCAATTACTTATGAATATTAAAGAAAGAGGCAAAAAAATATCTTTTGCAATTGTAGTTTTTGTATTTTTCTTTTCTTTTTTGGTAGGTTTTGTTCTTAATAAGGTATTATTGTTAGCCGGGTTTAATTAAATAATAGCATTTTTAATGGGAGGGAATAATGTATAAGCTTACTGATGCTGAAGAAGAAATTTTAGAATCTTTATGGATTGAGATTATAGAAAATAAAAAAAAACCGGATACAAAAATATTAAAAGATGAAGAAGCCTTCGAAGATTTAATTGATAAAAAAATAATTGATACTAGTAAGAATAATTTATTTACAGAAAAAGGCCTAAAAGAAGCAGAAAAATGCGTGCGCCGGCATAGGCTTGCGGAAAGATTGGTTTCTGATATTTTAGAAGCAGCTGATCCGGTTATCCATGAAGCCGGTTGTAAATTTGAACACGGGCTTCATCACGGTTTAGAAGATACAGTTTGTACCTTATTAGGGCACCCCAGAACCTGTCCGCACGGAAAGTATATTCCACCGGGTGAATGTTGCAAGAGGCTTGATAAGAAACCGAAAAGATTAATAGTATCTTTAAAAGAACTTAATCCAGGTCAATCTGGAAAAGTAAGTTACATTAATACCCACGATAGTGAAGTCTTAAAAAAGCTGATTTCGATGGGTGTTTTGCCCGGCAATAAAATAAAATTATCTCACCGTTTTCCTTCTTATGTTTTTGAGATGGGAAATTCTTCATATGCGGTAGACAATGAATTGGCAGAAAACATCCATGTTCTTCTGCTTGATGAATAAAGGGAGGTATATTTATGCAAGTTAAAGCGATATCTAATTATCAACAAGAGGATAGATTTGAAATAACAGGCTATCCTTCTGAAAGTAAATTAAATATTGATAAAGAAAAAGACAATTATCAGCCAATTGGCCCTAATCCACTGGAGTTACTTTTATCGTCTCTTTCCGGTTGTATCAGTGTTTATGCAAAAAAATATTTAACTAAACATAAAATAGAATTTAAAAATCTTTCAGTTACTTCAACTGCTAAGCTTTCGCAAGATTCACCCCTGCGCTTAGTTGATTTTAATGCAGAAGTTGAAACTGATGTCAATTTAGGTTCAAAAAGAGAAATTTTTTTAAAGTTTATTCAAAATTGTCCGATTCATAACACGATTACCAAGGAAGGCAATATTAATATATCTTTAAAATAATTAGAAGTTATTTGTTCCGTCACAACTAGCAGTATTTAAATTTTGAAATCCTTCCCGGCAGCTGGAAAATTGCAATCCTAATTTTAAAGTCTCTTTTTGTACTCTTTCTATTAAATTTTTCCGCATTTTTTTCTCTAGATAAAAATAATTACTGATCTTTTTACCCTCTTTTTTGTAAAGCTTTTCCCAGAGGTTCTTAAATTCAGGAAATGCCTGGCTCATTCTGTTAAAATTATCAGTTTTTGCTTTATAGGTAGAAGTTATAATTTGCCTCGCTCCCGCTTTTTTTATTTTCTGAATCATTTCTTCAATATTTTTGGTGTTTAGAGGATAGATCAAAGGGTCTAGCCGTACAACAATGGGTATAAATTTTGATATTTTTTTTATAGATTTTAATCTTTGCGAAGAAGACGGGCAATTTGGTTCTAATTTTTGCGATAAAGTATCATTGAAAGCAGTGATGGAAACAGTAACTAATATTTTTTTAGTTTGTTTTAATAAATCAATGTCTTTTAAAATTAAATCTGATTTGGTAATTAAATTAATTTTTAAATTAAAATCTTTTAAAATTTCTAAAGCCTGATGAGTTAAATTAAATTCTTTTTCCAAAGGCTGGTAGGGGTCTGAGGAATTAGATATAGCAATAGTTGAACCGGTTGGAATTTTGTTTATTTCTTTTTTTAATCTTTGGATAAAATCTTTTTTCGGCCGAGGTTGATAAAATTTAGGGATATAAGAAGAAGCATAACAATAAAGACAGCCGTGGCCGCATCCGGTATAAGCAGATAAGCTGTATTTAGGCGGGCAACTACAAAGTGAACTTTGCCAGGGATCGAAGGATCTGATTAATTCCATAGAGTTATTTTAATTTCTAATTTTCGGGAGTCAACGAAAAAAAATCTTTAAGGAAAATTGTAATTATAAGTAAATAGGGGACGTTTCCCTCGTTTGTAAGTATTTGTCAATCAGTCGGTTATGCATTGGCGTTTTCCGCATATTTTTGAAAAACACCCGTTTATAACTCTTTTGTTTGCAGCGAGTTATAACAGAG
>CAZSDJ010000039.1:0-14586 GCA_964605645.1 uncultured Planctomycetia bacterium | reverse complement strand
CTGTCAAGAGTATGGCTGAATTTGACCCTTGACTTTTTGCCCTGCAATTGACGCCCTGGCAAAATGTTAAGGATTTAATTCGACTAAATATTTTTTAAACTAGAGACCCAGGAAAAAATATAAGTCTCATTAAAGGAGGGAGAAGATGTCTAAAGTAGAAGATGTTTTAAAAATGGTGGAGGAACTCACAGTTTTAGAACTTTCCGAATTAGTAAAAGCTTGTGAAGAAAAGTTTGATGTAAAAGCAAGCGCTCCGGTAGCAGCAGCTGCTGCACCAGCAGCCGCAGGCGGGGGAGAAGCTGAAGAGGAAAAAACAGAATTTACGGTTAATCTTACCGAAGTTGGTTCGAATAAAATAGCCGTAATTAAAGAGATAAGAGCGATCACTGATCTGGGCCTTAAAGAAGCAAAAGGTTTGGTAGATTCAGCCCCGGCTGCAGTAAAAGAAGATATCCCTAAAGAAGAAGCAGAAACGATCAAGAAGAAGCTTGAAGAAGCCGGTGCAAAAGTAGAACTGAAATAACAGGTATGTGCTTTTTTCGTATACCATATATAGTATGTCGCATATCGTAAAATTAGATAATAATATACTAAATACTAAATACGAAATACGAATTTAAACGAGGAGAATGATTTTGAAGAAAAGTAAAAAGTGTTCGTTTGCTAAAATCAAAAACAATCTTCCTATGGCCAATCTACTGGGCCATCAACTGCGTTCTTATAAAGAGTTCTTGCAAGCAAATATTTTGCCGGAAAAACGAAAAAAAACAGGGTTGCAAGAAATATTGCAGGAAGTGTTTCCGATGGAAAGCCCTGACCAGCAATGCCGCTTAGAATTTGTATCATATAGTTTGAGTAGGCCTCGCTACACGATTGAAGAATGTAAAAGAAGATCACAGACTTATTCTTCTTCGTTGAGAGTGCGCCTGCGGCTGGTTGGCCTTTTTGCGGATATTCGCGAACAAGAAATTTATTTAGGAGAAATACCCCTGATGACACCTATCGCTTCTTTTATTGTCAACGGGGATGAAAGGGCGATAATTAGTCAGTTGCAGAGATCACCCGGGATATTCTTTGAAGAACAATTACATGCTGCCGGTAAGCGTATTTATTTTGCCCGGATGATCCCTTATCGAGGTTATTGGTTAGAATTTAGAGCCGATGTGGCTGATACCATAACTGCTGTTGTGGACAGAAAAAAAACTTTTCCGGCAACCCAGATTTTACGAATTATGGGCTTATCAACTAGTGATGAAATATATAAACATTTTTTCGATAAGCCTTATCCGGAAATAGTAAATACTGTTAAAAAAGATTTAACCACAAATACTGATGAGGCCTACTTAGAATTTTATAAGAAAATGCGTCCCACTGAACCGATTGCGTTGGAAGTAGCTAAAGAAGTATTTAGCCGGATGTTTCTTGATCCAAGGCGATATGATTTAGGCCGAGTAGGTAGATATCTGATGAATAAAAAATTGGGGATGGAGAGCCGACTATCTAAGCGGACTCTTGATTTAGAAACAATGATTGCAGCTATCAAGCATCTTCTTGAAGTAAAAGCCGGTAAAAAAGATACTGATGATATCGATCATTTATCAAACCGCAGAGTAAAATTAATTGGTGAGCTGCTTCAGCATCAAATCAGGATTGGTTTATTGCGGGTAGAGAGAACCTTCACCGAACGATATTCTTTAATTTCTTCGGGAGATTTTTCTATTCAACATCTTATTAATTCAAAAGCTTTTTCTACCCAGGTCAAAGATTTTTTTGCTCGTTCGCCTTTGTCGCAATTTATGGATCAGACTAATCCGATAGCGGAAATGACTCATAAAAGAAGATTGTCAGCAATGGGCCCGGGCGGCCTTTCGCGGGAAAGAGCCGGTTTTGAGGTAAGAGATGTTCATCCTACTCATTACGGCAAAGTTTGTCCGATTGAAACTCCGGAAGGGGCAAATATCGGGCTGCTTACCTCTTTAACTACTTACGCCAAGATTGATCCTATGGGATTTCTTACTACGCCGTATCGACTGGTTGTAGATGGCAAAATAAAAAATAAAATTGAATATTTATCCAGTGACGTTGAAGAAAATAAAATGATTGGCCAAATAACTTCTAATATAGACGAAAATGGGAAGATTTTAGATTCAGAAATTTATGCTCGCTTTAAGGGTAATTTTCCTAAAGTTTCACCAAAGCAACTTCAGTATATTGATGTTTCAGCTCAGCAAATTATGTCTGTTTCATCATCACTAATCCCTTTCCTGGAGCATGACGATGCTAATCGGGCTTTAATGGGTTCCAATATGCAGCGCCAAGCAGTGCCTTTACTTTTTCCGGAGGCTCCTTTGGCCGGTACCGGCTTAGAACAAAAAGTTGCAAAAGATAGTGGAGCTGCTGTTGTGGCAGAAGAAGGCGGCGAGGTCGTAACAGTGGATAGTTCCTCGATAAAAATAAACAATTATACTTATAAGTTGAAGAAATTCTATCGCACCAATGCCAATACTTGCATAAATCAAACTCCGTTAGTTAAAAAAGGACAAAGTATCAAAAGAGGAGATATTATCGCTGACGGGATAGCTACTAAAGAAGGAGACATCGCCCTGGGCACTAACCTTTTGATCGGATTCATCCCTTGGCGAGGATATAATTTTGAAGATGCAATAGTTATCAGTGAAAGGTTAGTCAAAGACGATGTACTTACATCTATCCATATTGAAAAATTTGAAATTGAAGCTAGGGAAACCAGATTAGGGAACGAGGAAATTACTCGTGATATCCCTAATGTGGGCGAAGAAGCTTTAAGTGACTTAGATTCAGAAGGGATTGTCCGAGTTGGTGCTGAAGTAGTTTCTGATGATATTTTAGTAGGCAGGGTTACTCCGAAAACGGAAAAAGAATTATCACCGGAGGAAAGGCTGCTGAGGGCTATTTTTGGCGAGAAAGCAGCTGATGTTAAAGATAGCTCGTTGAGGATTCCGCCGGGGATCAAAGGCATTGTAACTAATGTAGAAATTTTTCAACGAAAAGAGAGGGGCCGGCGGTCAAAAAAACAAAAAAGTTTAGAATTAAAAAGAACTCAAGAAATTGAACAATATTATGAAGAAGAAAAAGTAATATTAGAAAAAGAAAAAATAAAACGATTGAGTACTATTTTAGGGAAACCGGAAAGTAAAATCAAAGCCCGTGATTGGCAGGACAATGAAGAAGCGAACACGATGGTTAATTTATATGACCAAAGATATGATGAATTGATGATGGAAAAAGATTTGGAATTATCAAAAGTTAAAAAGGGTGATGAATTAAAAGCCGGTGTCTTAAAAAGAATCGTAGTATTTGTAGCTATTAAACGTAAAATTTCAGCCGGTGATAAATTATCCGGCCGGCACGGAAATAAAGGTGTTATCTCAAAAGTTTTACCGGAAGAAGATATGCCGTACTTAGAAGACGGCACTCCAATGGATATCTTGCTGAATCCGTTAGGGGTTCCTTCACGAATGAATGTTGGGCAATTGATGGAGATGCATTTAGGTTGGGCCGCAAAAAAATTGGGGATTAGAGTTGAGACTCCTGTTTTTGACGGTGCTATTTTCGAAGATATAAAAGAATTGTTTAGAAAAGCAAATTTACCGGAAGATGGTAAAGTTGTATTGTACGATGGCCATACGGGCAAAAGATTTGCCCAGAAAGTGGGGGTCGGCTATATGTATATCATGAAGCTAATTCATATGGTTGATGAAAAAATACACGCTCGTGCGATTGGCCCTTATTCATTAATTACCCAACAGCCATTGGGCGGGAAAGCTCAGTTTGGCGGGCAACGCTTTGGCGAAATGGAAGTTTGGGCGCTGGAAGCTTACGGAGCAGCTTTTACCTTACAAGAAATGCTTACTGTAAAAAGTGATGACGTAGAAGGAAGAACCAGAATTTATGAGGCGATAGTGCGCGGTGAACAAAAATTTAGGCCTTCGGTCCCTGAATCTTTTAACGTTTTAGTGAAGGAACTTCAGGGGCTTTGTTTAGATATTAGAGCAGAAAAGGAGAAAGCATGATAGAAGAAGTAGGTTTTTTTGATCGAATAAGCGTAAAAATGGCTTCAAACGAAGTAATGCGGAGTTGGACTTCCGGTGAGGTTAAGAAGGCGGAAACTCTTAATTACAGAACACTTAAACCGGAAAAAGACGGCCTTTTTTGCGAAAGAATTTTTGGCCCCGCTAAAGATTGGGAATGCCATTGCGGTAAGTTGAAAGGGATAAAATTTAAAGGGACAAAGTGTAATCGCTGCGGAGTTGAGGTTCTCCATTCATCGGTACGGCGTCAGAGAATGGGGCACATTGATTTAGCTACACCGGTTACTCATATTTGGTTTTTTAAAGTATTACCTTCCCGTTTAGGAGCTATTTTAGATTTAAGCATTAAGCAATTAGAAAAAGTTATTTATTATGAAGAATACGTGGTTGTTGATCCGGGTTCTTCAAAATTAAAAGAACAGCAGCTTCTCAGTCAAGAAGAATATTTGGAGGCTCAGAAAGAATACGGCCCGGAAGTAAAAATAATGATTGGCGCCGAAGCTATTCGCGAAATTCTTAAAAATTTAGATTTAGCTAAAGTAAGCAAAACTATCAGAAAAAAACTTGCCAAAACTAAAAAATCGGCCAATAAAAGATTATTAAAACGCCTAAAGATTGTAGAGGATCTGCGTCGTTCCGGCAATAAACCGGAGTGGATGGTATTAAGTATTTTACCGGTTATCCCGCCTGATTTACGCCCGTTGGTGCCGCTGGAAGGGGGAAGATTTGCTTCTTCTGATTTAAATGACCTTTATCGCAGAGTTATCAACAGAAACAATCGTTTGAAAAAATTAATTTCTTTGGGAGCGCCGGAGATAATTATTCGTAACGAAAAAAGGATGCTTCAGGAAGCTGTTGATGCTGTTTTAGAAAATGGACGTCACGGCAGGCCGGTGATGGGGCCTCAAAACAGGCCGCTGAAAAGCCTTTCTGATATGCTTAAAGGCAAACAAGGCCGCTTTCGACAAAATTTATTAGGAAAACGGGTGGATTATTCAGGCCGCAGCGTTATTGTGGTAGGCCCTGATTTAAAACTACATCAGTGTGGATTACCAAAAGAGATGGCCCTGGAATTAGTCGAGCCGTTTATTATCAAAAAATTACGAGAAAAAGGGTTTGTCCATACAATCCGTGGTGCTCGCCGCATGGTAGAAAGAGCCCGCATCGAGGTTTGGGATATATTAGAAGATGTAATTAAGGGGCATCCTGTTTTATTAAATAGAGCCCCTACTTTGCATCGTCTCGGAATTCAAGCTTTTTACCCTACTTTGGTAGAAGGAAAAGCAATTAAGTTGCATCCGCTGGTTTGTGCGCCTTTTAATGCTGATTTTGATGGTGACCAGATGGCAGTGCATCTGCCTTTATCTTTGGAAGCTCAGTCAGAAGCGAAATTATTGATGTTGTCGGTTAATAATATTTTTTCTCCTTCTGATTCACGGCCGGTTATTGTCCCTTCCCAAGATATGGTTATCGGCTGCCGTTATCTAACTACTGAAAAAGACGGCGGCAAAGGAGAAGGGATTACTTTTGGCAGTTCAGATGAAGTAGTAACTGCCTATCAAGATGAAGAGGTAGAGCTATTGACAAAAATTAAATTTTTCTTAAAAAGAAGCAGTGGAAATAAATTTATTAAAACAACAGTTGGCAGAGTTATATTCAATCGAGTCTTACCTAAAGATTTTAGATTTGTTAATGAGTTGTTGGATAAGCAGAAAATATCGAAAATCATTGATGATTGTTATGATCAATTTGGCCATCATGCAGTTATCGAACTGCTTGATAAAATTAAAGATTTAGGTTTTGAGTATGCGACTTTAGGCGGTATAAGTGTTTCCAGTAATGACTTAGAAGTTCCTAAACAAAAATACGAAACAATCGAAGAGGCTAACAAACAGTTGGCAAAAGTCGAAAGCCAGTATAAAAGAGGGATTATTACTCAACGGGAACGCCATAATAAGATTATTGATATTTGGACTAGAACTACTGATAAAGTTACAGATTTAGTGTTTAACAATCTGAGTAAGTTTAATCCGGTTTTTATGATGGCTGATTCAGGCGCGCGGGGTTCAAAATTGCAGGTAAGGCAGTTGGCCGGGATGCGGGGGTTGATGGCTAAGCCGTCAGGTGAAATTATTGAAATTCCGATAACTTCAAATTTTAAAGAAGGCTTGTCTGCACTTGAATATTTTATTTCTACCCACGGAGCACGAAAAGGTTTAGCCGATACAGCTTTAAAAACTGCTGATGCCGGATACTTGACCCGGCGCTTGGTAGATGTTTCACAAGAGGTAATAATCGTTGAAGATGATTGTAAAACTGTAAATGGAATTACAGTTGCTGAAATTGTTGAAGGTGAAGAAGTAGTTGTAACCTTAAAGGAAAGAATAGTGGGAAGAACTGCTGTAGATAATATTGTAGATATCGTTACTGATGAAATTATAGTTAAGGCCGGAGAAATGATGTCAGAAGAAGAAGCCGATAAGATTGATAAATTAGGATTAGAAAAAATAAGAATAAGAAGTGTGCTTACCTGTGAAGCAGAGCGGGGGGTATGCGCGAAGTGTTACGGGCGTAATCTAGCTACCCGAAAATTAGTTGAAGTGGGCGAGGCCGTAGGCGTAATTGCAGCTCAATCAATCGGTGAACCGGGCACACAGCTTACGATGAGAACTTTTCATATCGGGGGGACTGCTTCGCGGGTTGCTGAACGTGCTTTTATAAAAGCCAGAAACAAGGGAACAATTAAATTTCACAACCTGAGAGTAGTTGAAAAAGGTGATCAGTTTGTGGTGTTAAACAGAAATGGGATGATTAGCCTTAACGATAAGCAGGGTATTGAATTGCAAAGAAATCCGGTTCCCCACGGAGCTTTTATTTTAGTTCCGGAAGGTAATGAAGTTGCGAAAGGAAAAACTTTTGTGAGGTGGGATCCATTTTCCTCGCCGATTCTTTCGGAGGTAAAAGGAAAAATAAAATATGAAGATATCATTGATAAAATGACTATCCAAGAAGAAATGAATGCGGCGACCGGAAGAAAAGAAAGAGTAGTTGTCGAATTTAAAGCTGATTATCATCCTCAAATATTAATCGTATCAGAAAATTCTGAAGAAGAGGTGTTAGGCATCTACCCTTTACCTACCGGAGCTCATATCATGCTTGAAGAAGGTGCGTTGGTTGAGGCCGGTGATGTGATTGCAAAGACACCTCGTTTAGTTGAAAAAACTAGAGATATTACCGGTGGCTTGCCGCGGGTAGCTGAACTTTTTGAAGCGAGACGCCCGAAAAATCCGGCAATAATTAGTGAAATTGATGGATTTGTAGAATTTACAGAGAAAAAAGGCCAACGAAAAGTTATCGTTCGCAGTCCTACCGGGATGAGTAGTGAATATAAAATTCCTACCGGGACCCACCCTATTGTTTATCGGGGGGATAAGGTAACTGCCGGGCAGCAACTTACAGAAGGGCCGGTTGTATTACAAGATATTTTAAGTGTTTGCGGGGACAAAGTTTTACAAAGTTATCTGGTAAATGAAGTACAAGAAATTTATCGCCTGCAAGGTGTAAGAATAAATGATAAGCATATTGAAGTAATTATCCGAGAAATGCTGAAAAAAGTAAAAATAGTTGATCCCGGGGACAGTGATTATCTACCTGATGAAGGGGTTGATAAGTGGGATTTTCGAAAAACTAACGAAGCTATTATTAAAAAAGGCCAAAAACCTGCTACAGCGAAGCCGATGTTGCTAGGGATAACCAAGGCTTCTTTGAGTACAAAGAGTTTTATTTCTGCTGCCAGTTTTCAGGAAACAACTAGGATTTTAGCTGATGCTGCATCAGCAGGGAAGGTCGATCCATTAAAAGGTTTAAAAGAAAATGTAATAGTAGGCCATCTAATCCCAGCTGGGACAGGGTTAAAAAGGTACAGGGAGGTTGAAGTAGGACAATGCCAACAATAAATCAATTAATTAAAAAGCCGAGAATTTTAAGAAGGAATAAAACAAAATCTCCCGCCTTGGGCAGAGCCCCGCAAAGACGGGGAGTTTGCATTCAAGTAAGGACTGCAACTCCGAAAAAACCAAATTCAGCCCTAAGAAAAATTGCCAGAGTCCGTCTTACCAATCGCCACGAAGTAACAGCTTATATACCGGGTGAAGGCCATAATTTACAAGAACATTCAATGGTTTTAGTAAGAGGAGGAAGAGTGAAAGATCTTCCCGGAGTTAGGTATCATATTGTGAGAGGGGCCTTGGATTGCCAAGGCGTTCAAGATCGAAAACGGTCACGTTCTAAATATGGCGCAAAAAGGCCAAAGGGAAAATAAATGAGTAAGAGGAATAATCTCTGTTGGGTTTGAGATTGCTTCGGCCTCGCAATGACCCACAGAGCGTCGTCATTGCGAGGAAGGACTGACGAGTAATAAAAATTATTTAACAGTATTGTTTAAAAACTTTTGACAATACTGAGTATACTAGGGGGATAAAAAATGAGAAGGCATAGAGCACCAAAAAGAGAAAGAAAGCCGGATCCAAAATATGGAAATCCGATATTGGGGCATTTTATTAATATTATTATGGTAGATGGTAAAAAGAGTAAGGCACAAAAGATAGTTTACAGTGCCTTTGATACAGTTTCCCAAAAGCTAAAAGAGGATCCGATAAAGGCTTTATTTACAGCTTTGGACAATACGCGGCCGCGAATGGCGGTAAAACCGCGCCGGGTAGGCGGGTCGACTTATCAAGTCCCAATAGAAGTACCTAAAGAAAAAGGTATTTTTATTGCGTTACGTTGGATTAAAGATTTTGCAAAAAAGAAAAAAAATCAACCCATGGAAAAAAAGATCGCAGATGAAATAATCGCAGCTTATAATAACGAAGGGCCGGTTGTTAAGAAAAAACAAGATACTCATCGGATGGCAGAATCGAATAAAGCTTTTGCTCATTTTAAATATTAATACAAAAAGTGAAGAATACGAGTTTAGTTATGGATAAAGAAAAAAGCCTTAGCAAGATAAGAAATATTGGTTTTATTGCCCACATTGATGCGGGTAAAACTACGGTTACCGAACGTACTCTTTTTTATGCCGGCAGAACCTATAAAATTGGTGAAGTTCATGAGGGCACTGCCGTAACCGATTGGATGCATCAAGAAAAGGAAAGGGGGATAACCATAACCAGTGCAGCTACTTCTTGTAATTGGAAGCAGCATCAAATTAATATTATCGATACCCCCGGCCATATTGATTTTACAGTCGAGGTAGAAAGGTCTTTAAAGGTTTTAGATGGAGCAGTTGTTATTTTTTGTGGGGTATCCGGGGTGGAACCTCAATCAGAAACAGTTTGGCGCCAAGCTGAAAAATACCATGTTCCTCGCATTTGTTTTGTGAATAAAATGGATAGGGAAGGAGCTGATTTTTTTGCGGTAGTAGCAGAAATGAGAGAAAAATTTCAAATGCCTACAATAGCCTTGCAAGTACCAATTTATCAACAAGATAGATTTGTAGGTGTCGTTGATTTGATTGAAGAAAAGTCATTATACTATCAAGGTGAGTTCGGCCAAAATGTAAAAGAGGCAGAAATTCCCGAAGAATTAAAAGAAGTTTGCGCAAAGAAAAAAGAAATAATAATTGAAAAAATTGCAGAACTGGATGATGCTTTTATGAGTAAAGTTATTGAAGGCGAAAAGATTCGGAAACAAGAAATAGTTTTTGCAATCAGAAATTATGTTATTAAGAATAAATTGGTCCCTGTATTGTGCGGTTCTGCCTTAAAAAATAAAGGAATCCAACAATTGCTTGATGCGGTTTGCGGATACCTGCCACCGCCGGAGGAAGTAAAACCGGTTTCAGCTAAAGTTATTGCGACCGGTGAAGATATAAATATTGAAGCCAACCCCAAGGGTTCTTTTTGCGCTCTATGTTTTAAGATTGTATCTGACCCCTTTGTGGGAAAATTATTTTATGTGCGGATATATTCCGGTAGTGTTGACTCTGCGGATGCTATTTATAATGCTACTCAAGCCAAGGCAGAAAAAATAACTAAAATTGTAAAAATGCATGCGAACAAACAAGAGATTGTAAAAAATGCAAAAGCCGGTGATATAGTTTGTTTTGCCGGTTTAAAAAATACAATGACCGGCGATACTTTAACTTCTAAAACAAATCCGGTGATGATTGAAAATATAAAATTTCCGGAGCCGGTTGTTGCTTTAGCTATTGAACCGAAAACAACTGCTGATCAAGAAAAATTATTTTCGGCCCTTACTAAATTAGCCGATGAAGACCCTTCTTTTAAAGTTGCTTACAATCGTGAAACGGGTCAAAATGTAATATCCGGGATGGGCCAACTTCATCTTGCAATTATGGTTGACCGCTTGTTGCGCGAATTTAAGGTTCAAGCTAAAGTGGGGAAGCCGCAAGTAGCTTATAAAGAAACGATAAGCAAGAAAGTTCAAGCTACAGGTAAATTCATCCAACAGAGCGGCGGCCAAGGCCAATACGGACATGTGGAAGTTGTGATGACTCCCTCTAAAGAAGGAGCTGGAATTGAATTTGAAAATAAAATAAAAGCAGGGGTGATCCCGAAAGATTTTATCCCTGCGGTCAGAAAAGGTGTCGCCGAAGCGGCTGAAAGCGGTATCTTGGGAGGGTATCCGGTAGTTGATTTAAAAGTTATTTTAATAGACGGCTCTTATCACGATGTAGATTCAACGGAATTGAGTTTTAAGATTGCCGGAGAATTAGCGTTTAAGGAAGGGTTGCGGAAAGCCCGTTCGATTCTACTTGAACCGATTATGGATTTAGAAATTATTACACCAGTTGAATACCTTTCTCAAGTAATAGGTGATCTTAATTCCCGGCGGGCAAAAATACATTTAGTTAAAGAAAAAAAGAATTTAAGAATGGTTAGCGTGGAAATACCGTTGAGTGAATCTTTTGATTACGCAGACAGTTTGCGGAACTTGACACAAGGCAGAGCGTCATATACAATAGAGCCTTCATATTACCAGAAAGTTCCTGAAGAACTGTTGTCAAAGATATTAGGGATATAATATTTAGGATTTTATAAAAGGAGGTGTTTTATGGGAAAAGAAAAATTTGTAAGATCAAAGCCCCATCTTAATATTGGGACTATTGGTCACGTTGATCATGGTAAGACTACTCTTACTGCAGCTATAACTCAATATTTAGCTTTAAAAGGTGGAGCTACCGCTTTGCAATTTGCTGATATTGATAAAGCTCCGGAAGAAAAAGAACGGGGAGTAACTATTAATATTGCTCACGTTGAATATGAAACTGAAAAAAGGCATTATGCTCATATTGATTGCCCTGGCCATGCTGATTATATTAAAAATATGATTACCGGTGCAGCGCAGATGGATGGTGCAATACTTGTTGTTGCAGCAACTGACGGGCCGATGCCGCAAACTAGAGAACATTTATTATTAGCACGTCAGGTTAATGTCCCTGCGATAGTAGTTTTTGTAAACAAAGTTGATCAGATGGATGATCCGGAATTGGTGGAATTGGTTGAAGAGGAAGTCAGAGACTTACTTACGAAATATGAATTTCCCGGCAAGGATATCCCAATTATTAAAGGTTCTGCACTTAAAGCCTTAGAAGACGCTACAGCCGGTAATGGCGATAGTGAAAATTGTAAGCCAATTGGCGAGCTAATTAAAGCTTGTGATGATTATTTTCCAGAACCAAAAAGAGATGTGGAAAAACCTTTTCTGATGGCTGTTGAAGATATTTTTTCTATTTCCGGGAGAGGTACGGTTGCAACCGGAAGAGTGGAAAGAGGAAAAGTTAAAACCGGGGAAGAAATAGAATTAGTGGGGATTAAGGAACAAACTAAAAAAACTGTAGTTACCGGGATTGAAATGTTTAGAAAAACATTAGATGAAGCACAGGCCGGGGATAATGCCGGTTTGCTTTTGCGGGGCGTAGAGAAAGACCAGGCAGAAAGAGGGATGGTTATTGCAAAACCCGGCTCAATCACACCACATAAGAAATTTATGGCAAAAGTTTATGCGTTAAAAAAAGAAGAAGGAGGAAGGCATACTCCATTTTTTTCCGGTTACAGGCCGCAATTTTATTTTCGCACCACTGATGTAACCGGTACTTGCAAGTTGCCGGAAGGAGTAGAAATGGTTATGCCCGGAGATAATATTGAAGTAGAGGTTACTTTGCTGCAGCCGGTTGCTTGTGAAAAAGAATTAAGGTTTGCTATTCGGGAAGGCGGCAAAACTGTCGGTGCCGGTTTAGTTACAAAAATAATTGAATAACAACTGCATAAAGTAAACTTTAAACTTGAAGCACGAAATCCGAAATTCGAAAAAATAAGAGATGTATTCGCTTTTTTGCGAAGTATAAGAATGCATCCATTTATTCGTAAAGCGAATCCATTGTTATTTTAACTAGCAAAACTAATTGTAAAAAAGAAAAATATTAGTATTGGAAAAATAAGTTAGGAAAACAAAAACAATGAAATCACCACTTAAGATTAGGATTAAATTAAAGGCTTTTGATCATAGGTTGCTTGACAATTCGGCTAGGGAAATAACTGAAGTAGCTATTCGTACCGGAGCCAAAATTAACGGCCCGATACCAATACCTACCAGAAAAAAGATTTATACAGTTAACAGGGCTACTAATGTTAACAAAAAATCTAGGGAGCAATTCATGATCGCAGTACATAAACGGATAATTGACTTAGATAGTCCGACTGCAAAAACAATAGATGCGCTGCGAAGGTTGAATCTACCGGCCGGAGTAAATGCAGAGATAAAGCAGGAAGTCTAATGAAACTTATTTGCCGAAGGCGAATATAGTTGAATTAGACCCTTGACATCTAAGATGTCAAGGATAAATTCGACTAAAATTTTTTTAAAATAGTAATTTCAAAAAAAAGTAAGTCTCATTTATGATTAAAGAAACTTTTGGAAAAAAAATTGGGATGACTCAAATGTTTAGCTCCGAAGGAGAACTTTTGCCGGTGACCTTGGTTGAGGTGGAACCGGTTTGTATTTTGGAGAAAATAACTTATGCAAACAACCAAAAGGCTAAAATTGGCTGCTTTAAGGTCAAAGATACAAAAGTTTCAAAATTAAAAAAACCCCAACGCGGTTATTTTGACAAAATAGGAGTGCCTGCTTATAAAATGATCAAGGAAGTTGGAATAGAAGAAAATGCTGATTTTTCTTTTAAGGAAGAAAAAAAAATATCTAGATATGTTGGCATTGAAATATTTAATCAAGGCGAAAAGATAACCGTCAAATCAATGACAAAAGGAAAGGGATTTGCCGGCGCAATCAAAAGGCACAGGATGCACCGGCAGCCGAGTGCACACGGTTCAGGTATGCACCGCAGGGTAGGATCGGTAGGGGCTTCTGCGACGCCTTCAAAAATTGCTAAAAATAAGAAAATGCCCGGGCATCTTGGTTCCGGTTATCGAGTTACTAAAAATTTAGAAATTATAAAAGTAGACGAGGAAAATAAAATTATTTTTCTTAAAGGTAATATCAGCGGGAGTAGAGGAACAGTTGTGAGGCTGATGAAGCAAAGTTAGGAAAATGATGATGAAATCAGAAAAAAGAAAAAAGAATAAAATTGCGAATTTAAATTTAAGTTTAAAGGTAATAGATTCATCAGGCAAGCAAAGGGGAGATCTTACTTTAGATAAAGATGTTTTTGATGGAAAAATTTCCTTGGCTTTACTTCAGCAAGCTGTTAACACATATTTAGCCAATAAAAGAAAAGGTTTAGCTGTTGCTAAAACAAAAGGCGAGAAGAGAGGCGGCGGTAAAAAACCTTGGCGTCAAAAAGGAACAGGAAGAGCCAGGGTTGGTTCAATCAGGTCTCCACTTTGGAGGGGCGGAGGAGTTACTTTTGGCCCGAGACCTAAATCTTATTATAAAGATTTTCCGGATCGAATGCGGGCAATGGCCTTGAAAAGCGCTTTAAATGCAAAATTAAAAGATAAACAGATACTCGTAGTTGATAATTTAAATATTACATTATCAAAGACTAAAGAGTTCAGTAAAATAATAGATGCTTTAAAAATTAATAATGAAAAATCACAGTTTGTTGTAGCTCACCTTGACCCAAATTTTAAAAAAGCTGCAGCAAATATTAAAGAAGTTAGCTTAGGAAAAGCAAGCGATGTTAATGCGTTGGCAGTCCTAGATTGTAAAAGATTAGTTTTGACTAAAGAGTCTGTGGATGTTGTGCAAAAAAGGGTAAAAAAATGGCTTTAGAATCACTTTATTCTGTAATTAAAGCGCCGCTTGTTACTGAAAAATCTAATCGGGATGTTGCATTAGGTAAATATTGTTTTGAGGTAGATAAAACTGCCAATAAAATTCAAATACGCAAAGCTATAGAAAAAATATATAAAGTAAAAGTAAAAAAAGTGGCAACTGAAATTGTAAAGGGAAAGCCGAAAAAAATAAGGTGGGACCAGCCGGGGAAAACATCTGCTTGGAAAAAAGCAATTGTAACTTTACAAAAAGCGCATGA
>CAZSDJ010000038.1:0-14867 GCA_964605645.1 uncultured Planctomycetia bacterium | reverse complement strand
TTTTAGAGTGTCAAGGATAAGTTTGCCTCCCCTACTAAAGAGCTTATCTTGCCTAAAGCACTGGGTTCTAACGAAATACGAAACTTGTCCCCGACCTTTACCTTAGTGCTGCCTATCCTGTCATCGCAAAAAGAAAAAAAGACCGGCTTGTCTCCCTGATTCTTAACTACAATCTTTTTTAACTTCTCCAAAGGCATATTCTTCCTGTCAACTTTAATATTAACTTCTCTTATTTTCTGCTGCAGGCTATCGATCGGAAATAAATCAGAAGCTAAAATCTTGGGAACTCTGTCCTTAGCTTCCACTTTACCTCTCAAAACTATAATTTTTTTCTTAGCCAAGAATAACTGAGTTTCCGCAAAAAGACGGGGGAAAACAAAGACTTCAACATTTGCAGTTTCGTCTTCAACTTGAATTATAGCCATTCGTTCGTTTTTTCTTCTGGTTGTAATTAATTTTATATTTTCTATTACTCCACAGACAAGAACTTCACGGGTTTTTGTGTTTTCATTTAAAGAACTTATCAACTCTCTTTTTAAAAATTTTATTGT
This sequence comes from uncultured Planctomycetia bacterium, assembly GCA_964605645.1. Lineage (GTDB taxonomy): Bacteria > Omnitrophota > Gorgyraeia > Duberdicusellales > 4484-171 > PXAH01. Next base: position 14,316 of record CAZSDJ010000038.1, on the reverse strand, counting down.
CTGAGAATAACAATAAAGCGGATGCCCGCTTAGATAAACCCCCAATAAAGACTTTTCAAAACCAAGAATCTGCATCAACGGCCACTCTTCTACCTCAGGAACTCTCTCTTGTTCTTCTTTTTCTGAAAATAAAGTAAGTTGGGAATTATTTTTTTTGTTTCTGGCTTGCCTTGCTAAAAGTTTATCCAGCAAAAGCATCATTTGGGACCTTTTTAGGCCCAGCGAATCCATAGCACCTGATTTTATTAAGCTTTCAATAACTTTTTTGTTCACCGTTCGAGAATCAACTCGATCGCAAAAATCAAAAATATCTTTGAATTTCTTTTCTTTTCTCTCGGTAATAATACTTTCTAAAGCTGCAGCCCCCACATTTTTTATCGCAATTAAACCGAAACGGATATTATTGTCATCGGTTACTGTAAAATTAGCATAACTGGTATTAATATCCGGTGGTAATACTTTTATTTTCATCCGGTTTGCTTCATTTATATATTCAACCACTTTATCGGTATTATTTCTTTCACTGGTGAGCAAAGCAGCAATAAATTCAACTGGGAAATGCGCTTTTAAATAAGCTGTACGATAAGAAATAAGAGCATAGGCGGTACTATGGCTTTTATTAAATCCATATCCGGAAAAATAATCAATTAAATCAAAGATTTGATTTGCTGCAGTTAGTGGAATCTGATTTTTTTTACAACCATCTAAAAACAGTTGCTTTTGCTGCTGAATGATTTCCGGTATCTTTTTACCAATTGCTTTTCTTAAGGTGTCAGCGCGCGACATATCAAAACCAGCGAGTTCTGCAACTATTTGCATAATTTGTTCTTGATAAAGAATAATTCCATATGTTTTTTTCAAAATTGACTCTAATTTAGAATGAGGATAATGAACTTTTTTCTTGCCTTGCTTACGCTGAATAAAATCATCAACCATCCCACTGCCTAAAGGGCCCGGCCGATAAAGTGCCAATACAGCAATAATATCTTCAAAGTTGGATGGTTTCATTTTTTGTAAAATCTCTCTCATCCCTCTTGATTCAAGTTGGAATACACCCATAGTTTTAGCGTTACTTAATAAAGAAAAAGTTTTTTTATCAGAAATAGGTATTTTTGTTATATTAATATCTTTTTGCTGAGTTCTTTTTATAATTTTTAAAGTTTCATTAATTACTGTCAAAGTTTTTAAGCCTAAAAAATCCATTTTCAGCATCCCGGTTTTTTCTAAAGAATCCATATCATAACCGGTTACAACCTCACCTTCTGAACCTCTGCTTAAAGGAATTCTTTCCAGCAATGGTTTATCGGAAATAACAACTCCCGCAGCATGAGTAGAAGCATGACGAGAAACGCCTTCAAGTTGCATGGCTACATCGATTAATCTTTTTATCCTTTTATCCGAATTATAAATTTTATCTAAGTCCGGATTTAAGGACATCGCCTCAGTGAGAGTAACTGTATGGCCTAGGCCTGCCGGTATCATTTTTGCTATTTTATCAACTTCAGAATAAGTAAAATCCATAACTCGGCCCACATCTCTGATTACAGCTCTTGCCAGCATAGTCCCGAAAGTAATGATTTGGGCAACATTTTCTCGTCCGTAACGCCTGCCGACATAATCTAAAATTTCTGATCTCTTTTCATAGCAAAAATCTATATCAATATCCGGCATTGAGATGCGAGCCGGATTTAGAAACCGCTCAAATAAAAGATCATAGGCTAAAGGATCAATATCAGTTATCTGAAGAAGGTAGCTTACTATACTTCCGGCGGCACTGCCTCTGCCCGGGCCAACAGGGATATTGTTGTCTTTAGCAAACTTAATCAAATCCCAAATAATTAAAAAATAACTAGAAAAACCGGTTTGATTAATAACGCTAAGTTCATAATCTAATCTTTCCCGTGCAATTTTGTTCTCTTTTGAGTATTTTTTTTCAAAATTTTGATAACACAATCTTTTTAGAAAATCTTCATCTTTTTGCCCTGTCGGCAAAGGGAAATTAGGCAAATGTATTTTTGAAAAATCTAAAGTCAGATTACATTTTTGCATAACTTCAATTGTATTTCTAATAGCATCCGGAGTTTCTTTGAATAATTCTTTCATTTCTTGAGGGGTTTTAAAATAAAAATCCTCTGAGCCAAAACGAAAACGATTTGGATCGGAAAGAGTTGTTTGGGTTTGAATCGAAAGTAATGCTTGATGCGCAAAAGATTGATCTTTATCTAAATAATGGATGTCATTTGTAGCTAAAAGCGGGATCCCTAATTCTTTAGAAATTTTAACTAACTTATTATTTACTTTTTTTTGTTCAGCTAAACCATTTTCCATTATTTCCAGATAAAAATTGCCTTTACCAAATATTTGTAAATACTGATCTGCAACTTTATACGCGGCAGGCAAGTCTCCTTCTAAAATTAAAGAAGATATTTCGCCTTTTAGGCAAGCACTCGCTGCAATGAGCCCCTGGTTATGCTTTTGAAGAAGTTCTTTATCTATTCTTGGTTTATAATAAAATCCTTCTAAGTGGGCTAAACTTACAAGCTTTATTAAATTTTTATAACCAGTATTGTCTTTTGCTAGCAATAGCAGGTGATAATTCTTACTATTTTTTGCCCGATCCCCTTTGTCAAAGCGAGAACCGGCTGCTACATACATTTCACAGCCTAAAATAGGCTTAATCCCTTTTTTTATACAAAGATTGTAAAATCTTATAGCACCAAACATATTGCCATGATCGGTTATGGCTAAGGCAGGCAGCTTTAGGCGAGCAGCTTTCTCCACTAATTTTTCCAAAAGACAAGCTCCGTCTAATAAGCTATATTGAGTATGAACGTGAAGATGGACAAAATTAGCATGTTCCATAACTAGCTATTCCCACTCGATTGTAGCGGGAGGTTTTGAGCTTAAATCAAAGACAACTCGGTTTACGCCGCGAACTTTATTTATTATTGCGTTGGAAATTTCAGCTAACACTTCTTGAGGCACTTTAGCCCAATCAGCAGTCATCCCATCTAAACTGGTAACCGCCCTTATTGCTATCGCATTTTCATAGGTTCTTTTGTCACCCATTACCCCAACAGTTTTAACCGGCAGCAATACAGCAAAAATTTGCCAATATCGGTCATAAAGGCCTCTTTCTCTGATGATTTTTTCTAAAATATAGTCTGCCTCTCTTAAAACTTTAAGGCGTTCATTATTAACTTCTCCTAAAATTCTTACTGCCAGGCCCGGCCCCGGGAAGGGATGCCTTTTTACTATTGTCTGCGGCAATCCTAATATTTCTGAAATCTTCCTAACCTCATCCTTAAAAAGATCGCGAAATGGCTCAATCAATTTCAGATCCATCCTATCCGGCAAACCTCCTACGTTATGGTGTGACTTTATACAGGCAGTAGGCCCACCAAAAAAGGAAACTGACTCAATTACATCCGGATATAATGTACCTTGCATTAAAAATTTAGCATTTTTAAATTTTTTGGCTTCATCTTCAAAAATAGTTATAAATTGATGTCCAATAATTTTTCTCTTCTGCTCCGGATCTGTTACTCCCTTTAGTTTATTTACAAACTCCTTAGCTGCATTTACATAATGTAAATTTATTTTATAATTATCCCGAAAGACTTTTAAAACTCTTTTTGCCTCTTCTTTTCTCAACAATCCATTATTTACAAATATGCATTTAAGTTTTTTTCCCAGAGCCTTATGTAATAAAATTGCCCCTGCTGAAGAATCAACTCCTCCGCTTAAGCCGCAGATTACATTACCTTTACCAATTTTCTTTTTTATTAATTTAATTTGTTCAGTGATAAAGTCTTCCAGTTGCCAATTAGCAAAACAATCCGATATTCTAAATAAAAAATTAGAAAGCACTTGAATCCCCAATTCAGTATGAACAACTTCCGGATGGAATTGTACCCCGTAAATTTTTTTCTTCTGGTTACCTACAGCAGCAAATTTTGTATTCTCAGTATGAGAAAGCTGCCTAAACCCGGAAGGAAGCTTAGCAACTTGGTCGGTATGGCTCATCCAACTTGAAATTGCCCCAGGCAGCGAAAAGAAAAGATCGTCGTGATTGTCAATATGCATTTTTGCATGGCCATATTCTCTTTTTCTCCCTTCTTTAACCGCCCCTTCTTTCGCTTTGATTAAAATCTGCATCCCATAGCAAATCCCTAAAATAGGAACTTTAAATTTTAAGAATTCTTTTTTTAAGGAAGGTGCCCCTTTTTGGTAAACACTGTGGGGGCCGCCGGATAAAATTATTGCTTTTGGCTTAATTGTAGCAACTTCTGATTTGGTTATAGTGTATGGTTTTACCACACTGAAAACTTTTAACTCACGGATTCTCCGTGCAATAAGTTGTGTGTATTGAGAGCCAAAATCAATAATTAGTACTGTATCTTTCCTCATATTAGTCCTAAGTCCTAAGTCCTAAGTCCTAAGTCAATATTTTTGACATCGGACATTGGACATAGGACTATTTATTAAATTATTTGCCCATCCCTACTCTTTGCGTAGCTTGAAAAACTTTGCCTTCAGTTTGAATTGAAGGCGCAATAATAATTTCCACAAAATGCATTTCATCTAAAGTTTTTGCGCCAAGTGACCCCATGGAAGTAGTTAAGGCTCCCATTAAATTCTGTGAACCATCATCTACTACAGCCGGCCCAAAAAGAATTTGTTTTAAAGATCCTGACACCCCTGTTTTTATTCTGGTCCCTCTGGGTAAATTGCTGTGAGAGGTCGCCATCCCCCAATGATAACCGCCGCCCGGGGCTTCTTTAGCTCTCGTAAAAGCAGAACCAATCATTGCTGCATCTGCTCCGGAAGCAAAAGCTTTACAGACATCTCCGCCCTTACTCATCCCCCCATCTGTAATGATCGGCACAAATTTACCGGTTTTTCTAAAATAAAAATCTCTGGCAGCAGCGCAATCGATAGTTGAAGTCACCTGGGGCACACCAATACCTAAAACACCTCTAGTTGTACAAGCTGCTCCCGGGCCAACACCAACTAAAATTCCTGCACAACCGGTAGAAAGTAAATCTAAGGTTACCTTATAAGTTACGCAATTTCCCAGAATTACAGGAATCTTTTTTTCTTTACAAAATTTATGTAAATCCAATGGTTTATAAGTGGTTGCAACGTGCTTTGTAGTTGTTACTGTTGATTGGACCACAAAGCAATCTGCTCCCGCACTTTCGGCAATTCTACTGAACTGATTAGCATTTTGGGGGATGCAGCTTACTGCTGCATAGCCGCCCGCTTTTTTAATTTCTTCTATCCGTTTTGTAATTAATTTCTTTTTGATTTTTGCTGTATAAGCTTTTTGAATCAAAGCAGTAGCTTCTTTTGGATCCGCTTTTGCAATCTCTTTTAATATTTGATCTGGATTTTCATAACGAGTTTGCACCCCGTCTAAATTCAAGACAGCAATACCTCCTAATTTAGACATTTTTACAGCAAAATCTACGCTCACAACTCCATCCATTGCCGCCGCTAAAATTGGAACAGAAAATTTTTTATTTCCTAAGCTCCAAGAACAATCAACTTCCTGCGAATTTACAGTAACCTCTCCCGGAGCAAGTGCAACCTCATCAAACCCGTAACAACGCCTAGCTCGCCTGCCTATGCCAACCCATTCTGCCATAATTTTTCCTCCTTATCATACTTATCATAAATTGCTTGTATTTCTTTTTTTATTTTATCTTCGCTTTCTTCCGCCCCCGGCTCAAGAGTTTCATCTTTTAATAAATAGCTAGCTAAATTATTCGATTCTTCTTCTATCATTAACTGATTTCCAAAATAACAATTTTGATTTTCTAGTTTTAGATTACCGGCATCTCCAATTATGTAAATTTGACCATACCTTTTAAAATAATCTCCTTCCTTTAATTGCACTACTCCATCATTTAAGAAATCTAAATTTGGTCTTAAGCCGCTATCTACAAAAACTAATTGAGAAGAAAATACTTTCATTGGACCACTTGCTCTTTCCGCCAGAGAATCATCTTCTTTTTTAATAATTTTTATAGCTTTTACGGTTTTTTCTCCAATAACTTCTTCTAAACTATATTTTTGATATATTATTATCCCTTTTTTTTCTAAAATGTTTATTATTTTATCTTTTTCCGGGCCTAAAAATTCTAAACTAGGGGCTATAACCCGAACTTCTTCTTGTAAGTTTTTAAGAGCCAAGCTAAATTTTATCCCTTCACAGGTATTTACCAATACAGAAGATTCGTTATAGATTTTTAAAAAAGTTTTAAGCTGATAAGGATTAATATCTGTAAGATAGAAAAACCCTTCTTTCTTCGTTCCTTTTATATCTATTTTTTTGCTCAAAGCACCGGTGGCTATAACTAAATTATCAAATTCTAATTCTTTTTGATTTTTTAGAAATATTTTTTTCTTTTTTACATTCACTTTGTCAACTGTCGCAGAAATGAAATCAATCCCTAAATCATCGGCCCATTTATTAATTTTTATTACTTTTTTAAGATCAACCGGATTAATGCTGATATTATTTTTTGGAAAATAAAAATCATTCCGGTCAATAAGAGTTACTTTCGCCTCCGAACTCAGCTCTTTAACTTTTTTTAAAAAAGTGATGCCGGCTAATCCGGAACCAATAACTGTGATTCTTTCTTCATTTTCTTTATTCATCTCTTAAAATTTGGCCTAATTCAGCAAACCAGCCAAAAGGCATAAAGTGAACCCCTTCACATATTTCTTTTAAATCTTTTAAAAGATTCTTGCCGATTGAAACCGCTTCTTGCCGTTTTTGCTTGCTGTTTTTCATTTTTTCAATATAAAAAGACGGTACTTCAACCCCGGGGATATGCTCATTTAAATATTGAGCCATTTTCTCACTTTTCAATAAAGTCACGCCGGCGATCACAGGCACGGGTGGTCTATATTGTTTTAAAAATTTTTGAAATTTATTAACATCAAAAATAGGTTGTGTTTGAAAAAAAGAGGCCCCTGCTTTAATTTTTGCATCCATTTTTTTAAGCTCCTTATCTAAATTAGGAGAAAAAGGATTCAAGGCTGCCCCGCTATAAAAATTAGTTTTTCCTTTTATGTTATTGTCTGCCCAATCAAAACCTAAATTAAATTTAGTGGCTAATTGAAGTAATCCGATAGAATCAAATTCAAACACAGCTTTCGCTTGAGGGTGATCCCCCCAACTTGGGTCATCCCCGGTAAGCAACAATAAATTCTCAATCCCAAAAGAAAAAGCCGCCAATAGATCTCCGCCTAAAGCTAAAACATTACGGTCTCTTGCAGTTAGTTGCATAATTGGTTCCAAACCTTTCTGTTTCAGCCGCACACATAAAGCCCAAGAACTCATTCGTAAATGTGATGCCTGCATGTCAGTTACATTAAAAGCATCTATCTTTTCACTAATTTTGCCTATATCAGCAAATATAGCTTGGTCCGATATCCCTTTGGGGGCTTCAATCTCTGCAGTGATTACAAATTGTTTGTTAGTTAATTTTTCTTTAAATTTCATACTGCTTTGCTTTCAATAAATTTTTAAAGAGAAAAAGAGAAGTTAACTTTCCCACTCCTCCCGGTACTGGGCTGATTAAAGATACTTTTTCGGCCGCCTCTTTAAAATCAACATCTCCTACAATTTTTGAGTCCTTTTTAGATATTCCTACATCAATTACCATAGCCCCCTTTTTAATCCATTCTGTTTTTATAAAATGAGGCTTTCCAACTGCCGAAATTAAAAGATCAGCATTTTTTATATAAAAGGGAAGTTTTTGTTTTTCGTAAGTAGCAATGTGAGTAACGGTTACGGTAGCAAATTTTTTCGCAAGCAAAAGCACTAAAGGTTTTCCAATTAAAGTTGAAAACCCTACAACCGTTACGTCTTTTCCGTATAATTGGATATCTGCAAATTTTATAGTTTCTAATACCGCTAAAACAGTAGGGGAAATAAAAGCTAACTGATCATAGAATATCCTTCCTAAATTATAAGGATTTAACCCCTCGACATCTTTTTGGGGTGCAATAGCTGCAAATATCCTATCCGGTTTCCAACCTTCAGGAAACGGTTTATTGATAATAACACCATCAATATCTGTATCTTTATTTATCTTCTTAATCCGATCTATGGTTTCTTCTTCAGTTTTTGTAACAGGTAATTCCTGTAACAAAAAATTAACCCCAATTTGTTTTGCTAATTTTGCCTGATTTTTTATATAAATTTCTGAAGCAGCTGCTTTGCCAATTTGTACCGAAGCCAGAGTAGCTCCTGATATTTTTTTACCAGTTAAAATTAAATCACTCTTTAACTTACTTGCAATTTGTTCGATATCAATAATTTTTCCCACTTTATTTTCCTTTTATTTTTTTTAGCTTATCTTTTACATTTTTTAAATATTGATTCTCCTTACCAGTCATTTTACTATTTGCTGCCAAGTTAAAAATTGCACTCTCGGTCGAAATTATAATAAATTTTAACCCCAGGTAAAAATCACTTTTTATACTCTTTTTTATATCAAAATCCAGTGCTTTAGCAAGCAAAAATACTTTTTGAGATGAATCGGCAAGATCTTTTAATAAATTACTCACTTTTTTTTCATATTTTTTCTTTTGGGCTCCCTTAGCTTTAATCATTTTTATAAACAGTTCTCCATCTTTGTCTATATAAGGATATACCTTCTTTTTAAAATCCGATATTTTTCTTAAACGATTATTTAATTTATTTTTATAAACTTTACCCTGATCCTTGTTTTTACTATGCTCAATGGCTTTGATAATCAAAGAACAACCCAGGCAAAACGATAAAGCTCCGGCACTGCCTCCACCCGGAGCCAACCCTTTTTTTCCTAAATCATCTAAATAAGGCTTAAATTCTGCTCTATATTTTTTCATTAACTCTACTCATTTAAATTTTATTTTTTTTAAAAAATTACGGCGATGCAAAGGTGAAAGTTGATACTTATTAATCAATCGATAATGCTCTTTTGTCGGGTATCCTTTGTGCTGAGAAAAATCCCAATCAGGATATACAAAGTCGGCTACTGTCATTAGATAATCTCTCGTTACTTTTGCAACTATCGAAGCACAAGCTACCTCAGCTATCTTTTGATCAGCTTTCTCAATGCACTCATATTTGATAGCTAGATTAGTTTTAAAGCAATTACCGTCAATTATGAATTTGGCTTTTTGTAATTTTGGATTTTTATCAATCAAGCTAGTTATTGATCTTTCGGCTGCTAAATACGTTGCCTGTAAAATATTTATTTTTTCAATCTCTCTTTGGGAGGCTGCACTAACCGCATAATTGCAATTGTTTATTATCCAAGAAAAAATAAACTCCCTTTTTTTAACTGACAACCTCTTTGAATCTTTAATTGGATAAGGAAATTTTTTTTTCAAGGCTAAGGCACAAACTACTACCGCACCTGCTAACGGGCCCCTGCCTGCTTCATCAATTCCCACTATCATCGTTATGCATTAGTTGCTTTGCGGCCAACTCTGCCTCTTAAATAATAAAGCTTACTTCTTCTCGGCCTTCTTTTACTTTTTTTTATTAATTCGATTTTTTCAATTTTAGGAGAATAATAAGGAAACGTCACTTCATAAGCTTGCCCATAGGCAATTCTTCTTACAGTAAATGTTTTTCTTTGCATTTGCCCTTGGGACTTAATTACAACCCCTTCCACCGGATGGAGGCGAGTTTTCCCCTTTTCCATAATTTTATAAAACACCTTAATCATATCTCCTTGACTGAACTGAGGATAATCTTTTTTATAAGATTCCTTCAATTCTTTTTCAATTTTGTTAAGCGTTCCCATAGCTCCTCCTCTTGATTAGTTAACCTTTTAATAAATCCGGCCTCTGTTTTTTCGTAATTTTATTCGCTTCTTTAGTTCGCCATTCTTTTATTTTTTGATGATCCCCGGAAAGTAAAACTTCCGGCACTTTCAAACCCCTAAAATTTTCCGGCCGCGTGTAATGGGGAAAATCTAAACTATTTTTTTGAAAACTTTCTTTTTTTATAGAATCTCTGTCAGATACAACCCCGGGGATAAGGCGAATCAGGCAATCACAAAAAACCATCGCCGGCAACTCTCCGCCGCTTAACACATAATCGCCAATAGAAATCTCTTCGTCAGTTAAATAATCATGTGCTCTCTGGTCTATCCCCTCATAGCGAGGTGCAATTAATATTAATCTTTGATAATTTAGAAATTCTTTTATTTTATTTTGAGTTAAAGTTTTCCCTTTAGGAGTAAATAATATTTTTTTAGAACCAGCATCAGTACCTAATATATTCTCAACTGCCCTAAAAACCGGTTCTGCCCGAAACACCATTCCGCCGCCGCCATAAGCAGGTGCATCTATCCTTTTATTGGGGTCATTTGAATAATCCCGTAAGTCATGAACATTTATCTTCACTAATCCTTTATTTTGAGCTCGTTTTAAAATCGATTCATTCAATACAGGTTTAAACATCTCCGGAAATATAGTGATAATATCAATAATCATGTTTAAAAGTCCTAAGTCCTAGGTCCAAAGTCCAACGTCCTTATTTTTTTAAATATTTTGAAAGAAAATCTTTTTTGAAATTCTCAAAATTATTATTTTCTATCGACTCTCTGATCTTTTTCATCAAATTATTGTACCAATAAACATTATGATAAGACAAAAGTTGAACCCCAAGCATTTCATTTGCATTTATCAAATGACGGATGTAGGCTCGCGAAAAATTCTTACAACTATAACAACTACATTCAGAATCTATTGGCGCAGAGTCAGATACGTAAGGAGCGTTTCTGATAACAATCTCACCCTGATACGTAAAAGCTGTGCCGGTTCTGGCATATCGAGTTGGCACCACACAATCAAAAAGATCAACCCCTAAACTTACTGCCTCAACTATATCTTCCGGCTTACCGTAGCCCATAAAATAACGTAAATATTTACTATCGGCTAAATCAGTAAGATAAGAAAGTGTATTATATCGCAAATCTTTATCTTCGCCAACACTTAATCCTCCGATACATAATCCATCAAAATCTAACTTAATGATCTCTTCTAAGCATTTTTTTCGCAAATCGCGATAGGTAGAACCTTGAACTATCCCCAATAGAAGATTATCTTGATTTGTTTTCTTTTTAAAATAATCTTTAGTCCGCTTTGCCCACGAAATAGTCCTATTTGTAGCCTCTTCTGCTCTTTTGTAATCAGCTGGATTTTTAATACATTCATCTAGGGGTACAAAAATATCAGAATCAAGCTCAATTTGGATATCCACTACATCTTCCGGAGTTAAATCTATTTTGTTACCATCAAGGTGCGAACGAAATTCTACTCCTTTATCTTCTACTTTACATAACTTCGCTAAACTAAAAATTTGATAGCCGCCACTATCAGTTAATATTGGTTCATTCACATTTATAAATTTATGCAAACCCCCCATCTTTTTAACAATCTCTAGGCCAGGACGTAAATAAAGGTGGTAGGCATTGGCTAGATAGCCTTGCACACCAATTTCAGAAAGTTGACGGCTAGTTAATCCTTTTACTGTACCTTGCGTGGCAACCGGGAAAAAAGCAGGAGTTGATACATCGCCCTTGCGGGTAGAAAAAATACCGGTCCTTGCTTTTGTGTCTTTACTTTGATTAAATAGTTTAAATGAGTTCATTGCAAATATTCAAGAAACGAAATTTTTTCCGCGCTGGTATGATTTTTTCTAAAAATTTTAGCTGGAAACGCAGCAAAATGACTAAAAATCTCCTCCCAGCGCTCCGCGGCTCGTCAATTTTCTTCACGCCATTTTTCTGCTACTTGTCCGCCGAAGCCTTGGCGTAGGCGGGAAATCATAGAGCACTCAAAAATTTGTTTCTTTTCATGTATTATATCTTAACCTTATCTGCGAAAGAATAAATAATAAATAATAGTTATAATTATACTAATTACAATACAAGTAGTTATGGGAAAATAAAAAGTAAAATTTTCTCGCTTGATATAAATATCCCCCGGTAATTTACCTAAAAAAGGAAGATTAAACCGAGAAAACAGCCATAATCCTAATCCTGTTATTATCAAAATAACCCCTGAAATTACTAGAATTCTAGCTATCTGCTGCATGGTAGCCCAATTATATCACAGTTTAAAAAATAAACAAATTCCCACCTCCGAGGTGGGAATTGATGAATTGGGTACAATCAAGAAACAGAGTTTACAAAATAAAAATAATTATCGGCCAATTTGGAGCAAATTCCCACCGCGTAGGTGGGAATTGGTTGGTTTATCGCTGGGAGAGTTGGTTGGCGGGTTCTGGGTTTGTTTGGCCAAAAAGTTGGCCTAAATTGTTGATAGTTTCGATTTTGATGATGTTGAAGGTAAAACCTTGGAAGGTTTGAGTATCAAAAGGAACTTGAAACTGAGCTGGATCTATCCCTTGACCTTGTACATCGATATTCATCTGAGCCGGAGTTAAATCAATCCCACCGGAGGTATTTTCCGGGGAAGGAGGATGCCCCCCGGCGGATTGATTCCTATTTTCTTGTCGTTTTCCCACCACCCCATTCTTAATAAGAGTTCTTCTCTCGGCTTGGATGAATCCTGCTGGTCGAAGTATTCTTACTTTTTCCCTGATTTCTCCAAGAGTGTAGGCTAAATCAGAGTTTGTGTTTTTATTGTAGGTCCCGTCTTGATTACGGCTTCCTAGCTTTCCTTTTCCTAGCTGATGGGCATTCTCTATAGCTTCTAGCTCCTCTGAGGTTATACTTCTTCCTAAAGCAGATTCAACTTGCTCTTTTGTTGATAGGTTATTCCATTCTGCTTCTGAATAGGCTGAAGGGAGGTTGATTGGGGCCAATGAAGATCCTCTGCTAACACTTCTTCTTAAAGAAGCTGCTGAAGTAGCAGTAGCACCAATTATATGTTCCCCAGATATTGATAAAGGATGCCATTTAACTGGGCCAGCACCGCTTTTTCTAACTAATGTAAAGGGCTTGCCTAAATTATAGGCAAGATGCATCATGCCACCCTCGACAGTCACAACATGGTCAGAATAGCTAACCCAATATTTTATTAAATCACTAGTTTCTACCATGCTACCATCTACTCCTTTTATCTCTTCGGATGGGCCTGGAATAATCATTAAATTTTGTTGTTGTTTTCTACTAAGATGTTGTTTTATTTGTTCAGCTTGATCTTTGCTTCCCCATTTTTTCCCATTAGGAAAAAGAATTACAAAATAACCTTCGTTTATTAATTCGGATATATCTTTTGCTGCTTTTTTTGCTTCGTCTCTTCTGTAGCCTTTATTTTCTGATTCTCCTCCAAAAGGATTAAAGAAAATGACTTTTTTGCCGCTTGCCCTGGAAGCAACTTCTCTTTGCCACCAACTTTTTGCATCAATATTGCCTTTGCCCAAAAGAAGATTTCTATCAGTAGATTTTCTCGTTCCTAGCCTCAACGGCAACCCCAGCTCTATCAATAGTTGGGTAACCGGTGAATATACACTGTGACCTGCTTTAATTGATAATTCTGGGATCTTTTTCCCTTCTACTTCTACACTTTCAATTTCAAAATTATCATTACTTTTGTTAGTTTTGATATATACAGAAGGGGTATTGAGATTTTGCATAAGATCTTGTTCTATAGATGAAGAGTAAGTTTGGCCTAAATCGTGATGATCAATAATCATATCAAAATCATGTTCAAAAGGGACTGCATGGCCATCAAGCTGATTGATATGATGAACATGAACCTTATCTGATTCAGCATATAAATAAAGTCTTCCGGTGTAAATTGTAACTTCTAGATCAGGATATTTATCAACTAAAGCTTGGGCCAAAGGAATCATCCGAATCAATTCATCTCCTTGGCCGTCTTTTATATTATGAACAATTAATAATTTTTTTGGTTTTTGGCCTGGTACATGTTTTAGATATTGATCTAGAATTGATAAATGAGGAAAATCTTGTGAGCTTAATCCGTATTTTGAAAAATATTCTTCATTGATCTCTCTTCCTTCAATTGCAGCTTTGTAACAGATAGCTTTCTTTAGGATATCTTTTGGCAATCCCTTTATAGATATAATTTCATCAATAATTTCAGATGCATCTTCGCTGGCTACTACCCAATCTAATATATTACTTATTATTTTTGAATCCGAATAATTTATCAATATACTATGTATATTTTCTTCTTTAACTAATTCTATTAAAGAATATACTGCTTGTTGGTTGCCAGATAAAGCAGCATCACCTAAAGTAGAAATAGCTTCCTGTTTCAGGCTGGTTTCTGCATCTGATTTTATGATTCTTTCTAAGGCCTCAC
>CAZSDJ010000037.1:0-15286 GCA_964605645.1 uncultured Planctomycetia bacterium | reverse complement strand
CTATTAGCAACCGCATACTTTATAATATAACAATTTAATGCTTTGTCAATAAATAAATAATAAATAGGACATAAATGGGGACAGACACCTATTTTTCTGCCTTTCGTCAGGGACAGCCCTTTTTGTGCGCTTCGGACATTGAACTTCGGACTTCATCCCCGCTTCTTCCCGCGGATTATTGATTTTCCCTTTTCGGTTATGATATATTTTTGCTTAGGACTTTTCGGCTTAGCCGGTATAGTCATTTCTATAAGCTCTTTTTCAACAAGTGGTTCTAATATTTCTGCTCTAAAATGTTCTCTATGTTTTAGCTTTAAATGCCTTTGTATCTGAGCTCGTGCCCTTGGTTGTTTACAAAAATTTAATATTTTAAGTTGCTCGGTACTTGCTCGGTACTTGCTCGGTACTTGCTCGGTACTTAATAGTTCTCTACGTTTGAAAGTTACCAGAAAGTTACCAGATGTCTCTTCATATACAGGTTTAGGAAGCCCATACTCATCCATCAACTGATTTATTTTATTGATTCCGCTTCCCCATCTTTCTATGTATCCGGCAAGAAATAAAACTTCTGCGATACCCGGATTTCTTAATACTGATACACGCTTTATGAGAATATCTTTAAGTTTTATCCCTAAAGGAAGCTCTCCCGGAGACCAAATTTCAATCCTGTCATCAAATATAGCTATATCAATATGGCTTGAAATTCTATAATCACGATGGGCAACCGCATTAGCAATTGCTTCACGAATAGCAAGATAAGGCAATTCGTACTTTTCTTTCCGCCGGCCGGTTTCTGAACTTATTTGGGCCGATTTGCGAATATTACGAAGAATAAAATTCTCAGCAAAATCTATCTGCTTGAAAACATTCTCTTTGATTTCAATATGATCAAGAATCCGGCCGGCTTTATCTTTTCCTTCAAATAGAGCACATTTGACGATAACATTAAGAAAATGCTGTTGGATATTTTTTCCGAAACTTAAAAGCCCGGCAAAATTCAATTTATTTTGTGTAAGTAAACCTAGTTTCTTTAAAATAACATCCGTGTTTTCACTCAAATTAACCGGTAGGTTTCGTTC
Organism: uncultured Planctomycetia bacterium; assembly: GCA_964605645.1. Classification (GTDB taxonomy): domain Bacteria; phylum Omnitrophota; class Gorgyraeia; order Duberdicusellales; family 4484-171; genus PXAH01. The sequence continues at coordinate 14,207 of CAZSDJ010000037.1, read as the reverse complement.
TTCTTTTGCCTGCCTAAGAAACCATCTCAAATTTCTTTTTTCCACCCCTTCTTTATACTCTTTAACTATGGTTTTATCAAATCTGTAAGCCGGATTTTCTCTTTCATAAAGATACTTTTCAATTTCATACCTTGAAAGATAAGCATTGGTTGTGCCTATCCGCTTGTAAGCTTTGCCTTTATAAAAATAAGGTTTTTCAGCACTGTTTTTTAACTCAACAATCAATATTTCTTTATCTTCTTCTATTTTTGAATATACGTTTGGATAAAGCCTCGGTTCAATCAAAGATAATATAGTTGTAGAAACTCTCTTAAAAGTCTTATCGGAAACAGACTGGCCTATTATTTTTCCTCTGTCAGATATACCAAAATAGATAACCCCTTCGCCATTATTAGCAAAAGCACACAGATCTATTAAGGCGTCTTTTAATTCTGCGGTAGATTTTTTAAGTTCTACTTTTTCGGATTCTTTAAGTTTCATTATTTTTCCTTCCCAATCCCTTCTACCTTCTAGCTTCTTTCTCCCATTACTTTCCAATAACCACTTCTTTTTCTTCCTATTCTTTTAATAATTCCGATTTTTTTTAATTTTTTTATATTCTTTTGTACAGCAGATGGATTAATCCCTAACTTTTCCACTAATTCATTATAAGTTATCTTTGAATTCTTTTTCATAAAAACTATTATTTCTTTTTGTCGGCTAGATATCTTTACACCACCTTTTACACCACCCTTTATACCACCCTTTATACCACTCGTTTTTGCTTCAACTTTTTGACTTAAAGGTATTATTGTTTTGAATATATCCTCTTCTATCAATTTAGGATTTTGGCCGGAATAAGCTTTGCAATATTTAAAAAGTTTTTTAACACCGGACCCTAATTCATCGGCCCGGCCGATTTCTTTAAACATTCTGGCGATAACCGGATTCTTGGGGAAGGGTGAAAAATTTGCCGGATTGATTAAACCATGTCCATGAGGCTTATTGCTATTTTCAGTATAGACCCGACCTCTTTCAACAATAAACTTTGCGGGAAAAGGACTGGTATATTCCCGGTGTATAAGAATATTTCCGGCAACTTCCCTGAAAATATGGTCCCTAATGTTTATCCGCTGTTCATTTTCAAGATAAAATTTATCGGGGAGATGTTTATTAACAAAAGCCATAATTCTATCATAACTCTCAATCAAATTGGTTCTTATATCATCCCTGTCATCATACCTATCTGTATCCTTAATTCTTAGGATAGCATCGGTGCGGTGATGAGGCAATACCGACATTATTACTTCGTCTTTTCCAAATAACAAAATTGAAGCAAGCGTAAACCCTTCTTCCCCCTTGCTGTAATCCTTTAAATAAAGCTGTGCGCTTTTTAACAACTCCAGATCATCCATATCTGCCCAAGGATGCCCGGGATTCTGAATCCTTGCCATTTTCCGGGTTTTTTCAATTAAATCGCTTCGTAAATCTTTGAGTGCCACATAGGGATAAACCTTATTTTCAGAATAAGTTGTTTGCTTTCTAACATACAGCGATGTTACAAGGCTCGAATTTTCTGTAATATCAAAGTCGCCATCCTCATTCCGGTCTATTATCCTCCCTTTATATTTATGCACTTGCGAACTTTCCGGGACATAAGCATACAAAATAACCTTTTCTTTTATTGTGACTTCTTTTAAAGTTAAATAGAATGTAGGCGTGATTACTTGAGGATTATTAATGGCGGTAGCAAAATCTTTTTTTATCTGCGCTATTTTTTCTTTGTTGATCCCGGTGATTCTACCTTTGTCATTTACTCCTAATATCAGTTCTCCGCCAAAACGGTTTAAGAAAGCGCAAACTGTTTCAAAAACTTCTTTGCTGAGCTTATTTTTGCATTCTTTAAACTCGATACTTATTCCTTCGCCTTGTTTTATAACTGAATTTAATCTTTCTGCCAGCATTTTATCCCACTTTTTTTATATTCATTCTTGACGTTGGACTTTGGACGTCGGACCTCAGACTTATCCTCATTCGTACATTCGTTGATTATTCTCTCGCCTTTCCCAAGGCCCACTCCCATACGGGTTTAACAATAATCTTTTTCTTGCCTAAATTTATAGTTTCTTTTTGGCTATAAGTAAGAATAAGCCCCTGTTTAACCTTTAATTCCTCCATTGCCCGGGATAAAGCCTTTATCTCTCTTTCTCTTGAAGCTTTTGAATCTAAAGAATAGCATACCTGAATTAGAATGATAACTTTGTTTTTATCTGTAACAACAAAGTCAACTTCTTTTTCTTTATCTGTCAGATAATAATATATTCCGCGCCAAGGAGAAATCCGCCGCAGGTGAATAAAGACTATATTCTCCAGCAGCCTGCCGCAATCTTCGCTTACCTTCCACACAGATGCAGTAGCCAAACCATGATCGACTGCATAAATTTTGCGGGGATTAACCTGCCTGGTTTTCAAAGAAACTGAAAATATAGGCACCGAAAAAAAACAATATGCATCTTCCAAGTATGAAACATAGTTAAAAATGGCATCTTTTGAAACCTTATAGCCTTGTGATTTTAAATCATTAAATAACTTATTAATAGAAAACAAATTTGAAATATTAGCTAAAAAATAATGAATCAGGTATTTAACTAAAGAAATATTTTTAATATTATGCCGCTCTATCAAATTCTTATAGATGATAAGGTTTATATGTTCTTGTAAAATATCCACCCGTTCTCTTTCGGCTAAACCCACCACTTCCGGGAAACCGCCTTTGTTAAGGTATCTTTTAAAAAGATGAACAACTTGAACTCTCTGCCGGGAGGACACCGAAACCGGAGCCGTATCATGAAAACGTAAGTATTCAGAAAAATTAAGGGGGAAAATCTCTCGCGCGATAGTCCGGCCCCGCAGAGAAGTGGATAACTCTTTACTTAACATTTTTGAAGAAGAGCCTGTGATATAAATCCGGACATTTTCTGTATCAAGAAGCCTTCTGGCAAACTTCTCCCACCCTTCTATATTTTGGATTTCATCAAAAAAGATATAAACGGTGCTGTTCTTTTTGTCCGGGTACAACTCATAATAAGCATTGAGTATTTCAGGTAAGATACTTTTATCAACAGGATAAAGCCTGTCATCCTCAAAATTAACAAAAAGTATACTTTGGATGCTATTGCCTTCTGCAACTATTTTTTTAATCAGTTGATAAAAACAAAAAGTTTTGCCCGAACGCCTTACCCCCATAATCGAAAATACCTTGTTGGGTAAAGTTTTTTCTCTAAACTCCCGCCGGACAAAATCCGGCAGCTGTTTCTGATGAAAATCACTTATTATTTCTTTGATTTGCTTGTTCTTTTTCATATTTTATCCTTCCTTACAAGGACAAATATACAATATTGTTTCCTTTTTGTCAAGGATAAAGATTTTTTCCTCTGAAATCAGTAAGATGGCCTGCCACTTTTTGCGCGGCTCGGGCGAAATATTTGAGGTCATCGATGCCTCTAATGCTTAATATTTTGTTAAAAATAAACTCCGGATTAAAAGATACCGAATACAAATCCTGGACTAATTTATTTATTTTATCAGCTTCAAACGGTAATTTCATTACCGGTTTTTTCATATCATAATCTGCCCAATCTAAGCTATACAGTAAATCTTTTTCTTTACATTCAGAAAATAAAGGCGTATTGGGATAAGGGACAACTATGGTTGCCTGCATGGTATAGGCATAGCCTTTCTTCAGTAAGTATTTTGCTAACTGATAAGTATTTTTTGCATCCTCGTAACTTTCCCAGGGATAGCCAAACATCACAGTTATATGCGGATACAATCCGGCTCCTCTGGCAAGCTTGCAGGATTCAACTATTTTATCCGGGGTTAAACCTTTTTTGATTTTATCCAGTGTTTTTTGGTTGGCAGATTCCAGGCCAAAAAGCAGGAACCTGAAATTTGCTTGCTTCATTAATTTATAATCTGCCTCTGTAGCTGAACCAAAACGCATATTGCAGTCAAAACCTATTCTTTGGTTATAGCCTCTCTCAATTATTCCTTTGCAGAATTCTCTCAACCAATTTCCGGGGGTAAGAGAACCGGTATCATCCATGATTTCTGCTACCGGATAATTATCAATGATCCGGCCGATTTCGTCTAAAACATTTTCCGGCTTTCTTACACGGTAAGCGGGATAGAGCTGGGGCCAGCTGCAGAAAGTACACTTGCCCCAATAGCAATCTCTGCCGCTCATAATATAAGTACCGGGTGTTTTTTTATAATTTCCGTTTTGATAAGCATAAAGCTGCCATTTGGTTAGATTGCGGTCGATAAAGGGGAGGTTGTTCAGATCGTGATTAAGTTGGAAGGGGCCGGTATTGCATACGCCTTGGGTGGTACGGTAATAGATGCCGGGCTCTAAATTGGCTGATAGCTCATGGCTGATAGCTGATAGCTTAAATTTATTTAACACCCTACATAAATTAAGCAATAGGAAGTCGTAGTCGCCGCCGGTTAGGATGAAGTCAACCGGGGAGTTTTGGAATGATTCTTCGGGTAAGGCGGTGACGTGGTCGCCGAATAAAACAGTCCTAAGTCCTAAGTCCAAAGTCCTAAGTCGTTTGATGTCGTTGATTATTTTCCATTGTTGTTTGATGGCGGGGGTTTTGGTTTCCATGGCGATTAAATCCGGTTTTTCTTCTTTTATGATTTCAATAAAGCTTTGGTAAGAAATATTTTCGGCAATGCAATCGAGCCAAATTACCTCAAAACCATTTTCTTTTAACAAGGTCGCGGCCTGAGCCGGAACAACCGGATAAATATAGGTAGGTTCTTTAAAATATTGAAACTGCCGGTTTTGCCCTAATGTGGCGTGGCCTTTTTGTTTTGAGAGTGGGGGGAAACAGATTAGTATTTTCATTTTTTTATACACAGATTAACACAGATTTTATCACAGATTAACACAGATTTTTTAAAGCACAAATTATCACAGATGTATTCGCAGATGATCACAGATATGTTAGGTGTAGATGAATCTTTTGACATTGACCTTATTAACTCCAAAATTTGCAAGCAAAGCTAATTTATATTTTGTTCCTTTAATATAGTAATATACTTGATTTCGTATAGCTTTTGTTATTATAGGAACTGCTTTAATTTCTAGTATAATTTTATTATCAATTATAAAATCTGGCCTATAAACTCCGACTTTTTTATCTTTATATTTTATATTTATAGGTTTTTCTTCAATAAATGATATATTCTTATCGCTGAATTCTATGCTTAACGCTCTATGATATATATTTTCCTTATGAATAGATCCTAATTCTTTATGAACTTCATACAAGCACCCTATTATTTTATAACTCAAATCCTTATACATATATCTGTGGTTATCTGTATTTCCCATCTGCGATCATCTGTGCTCTCTATCTGTGGTCATCTGTGTTTTTCCTCTGCGATCATCTGTGTTTTTCTCTTCCGGCATCTGATTAGCAAATATGCCTTTTATAAAATACAGGCCGTAGGTAATGTGGGTTATGATTATACCTGAAAGGGTTAATAAAAACAATGTAATTTTGGATTGTAAGCTTTCTTTTTGTTTGGCCGATAGCAAAAAGGAATTTAATAGAATTAAAAAAAGATATACCCCGAGAAGGCTAAAATAAATTGTTCTAAAAATTGGTGAAAAAAAAATTAGGCTTCCTCCAATTATCAGCCCCAGTACAAAAAAAGTGGGGATAAAATATTCTACTCTTAAGGAAGTTTTGGGGTATTTTTTGGCGAAATAACCGCGATGCAAAGCATAGCTTTTAATCTGGTTGAGGTGTTTTCTAAACAATGAGCGGCGGTGATGATAAACTAAAACTTTTGGGCCATAAACCATTTTTTTGTTTTTATTTAAAACCTTTAAACACAAAAAAGTATCTTCACCCGGCCAGTACGGCTTCTCAAATCCCCCTATTTGGTTAAATAAATCTTTCCTGATGAGGAAATTGCAGCTGGGAAAATCAAAAACCTCTCTTTCTTTTTTAGGTATATAGCGAAAAGTATGATTCCCGGAAACAAAAAGTGATGAATAAACCAGGCCGCTTGCTTTCTCCGATATAGTATCAGTTTCAGGAGTTATCGCCGGGCCGCAGACACAGCCAATTTCTTTATCTTTTTCAAACACGTCAATCGCTCTCTTCAACCAATATTTAGCCGGATAGGTATCATCATCTAAGAAGGCTACAATTTCTCCTTTTGCTTGTTTTACGCCTATATCGCGTTTATAAGGAGGGGTGATTTTATCGGTGGGGATAATTTTTATTTTAGAATCAGAGAATATTCCGTCTTGAGAAAAAGAATAATCAGGTAAAACTATAATCTCAAAATCCTGATAATCTAAATTAAGACAGTTATCTACGCACTTTTCTAAATTGCTTTGCCGCCTTGCGACGGCGATGATAATCGATACGGTCATAATATTTTAAAATATACATCCGGTACCAAACAGCTAAGGTATCCCATAAAGCTGCGGTGATTGCCCTTGCGCCGATTCTACCCCCCATTCTTTTTGAATCCAGTACTACCGGCGCCTCTGAAATAGTAAAACCGAGATGGTTGGCATTGACTAAAACTTCTAAGTCAAAAGCAAATTTTTTTACTAAAATTCTCGGCAGCACTTTAGCTAACGTTTTTCTTTTAAACAGTTTCAGGCCGGTTTGGGTGTCGTGACAAGGAAGATTAAATAAAACATAAATAAGAATATAGCCTAATAAACTAACAACTTTTCTGTGATTTGGATAAGTTAACTTTGAATTGGGATGCATTTTTGAACCAATTACAATATCGGCATTATCTAATTTCATGATATCATAAAAAGTTTTTATTTGATAAGGATGCAGGTCTAGGTCTGCATCCAGCCAAACAATTAAATCACCACTTATATACTTAAAAGCTTTTTTTAAGGCTCTCCCTTTCCCAAAATTCTTGCTATTTTTTTTAACTATCAGCTGATCAATTTTAGTTTCTAAATTTTTTAAGATTCGAAAAGAATCGTCGCTTGAACCATCGTCAATAGCTATAATTTCATAACTGCAACCAAAATCAAGTAAAGTTTTATTAATTTCTTCAATGTTATTTACAATATTTTCAGCTTCATTATGGACCGGGATAACTACAGAAAACTTCTCTTTTGTTTTTTCCACTTTTTCACCTATTTTATTAGGGACAGACACCTATTTTTCTGCCTCTCTTCAGTAACAGTCCCCTATGAGCCCCTCACTCCTTCGTTCTCCAACATCAACTTCAGCAAAAATATAGTATCTTGCTTTAAATGCGTTTTTGCCCAAGCTTTTTGTTTCTCATTTAAAAGTTCACCGATGCCTTGTAAAATATTTTGTTGTTTAATTTTTTCTAAAGAAATTATACACTTTTGTAAAAAGGCGCCAAAATCCAGATTTGACCTTTTTCCAACTATTTCTTTATTTACCGGCCAATTATTTTTGGCAAAAAACCAGGCGTCATATATATCACGGTTTGTTTTTCCCATTCTTTCATCCATAGCCACCAGTTTATGGGCAAACATATCTTCTCTTTTCATTACCTTCATCGAAATACCCAGATATGTCTTTATTTCATATTCTGAACCAAACAATCTTTTGTTGATTTCAATTTTAATATTTTGAGATTTTTCCTGATAAGAAAGTAAAAAGAAAAAACTAAATCTTTTTTCCCGCGCCTCTTTTATCCGGCCGTAATCTTTAATAATCTTTTTAATTTTTTCTAAAAGATCATTCTCTCTTTTGGAATCAAGTAAATCAAAATCCAGGTCAACCGAAAACCGGGGTAAATCATAAAAAATATAAGCAGCTGTACCTCCTTTAAATCCTAAAAAGGGAGAGATCTTAGTGTCAGAATAAATATCTTTTAAAATCTGAAACAGTATATTTTTATGTTCTGAAATTTTTAAAACCATTAGTATTCTTAGCGTTATTTGCGTTTATGGCGTTTACTTATGTAATTGGTTTACTTTTTTTGACATTCTTTTATTTTCGTAAATCGGTAAAATTTGGAAAACTTTATCCCAAGAAAGAGAAGATAAATTATCAAAATGGTAATCTTTGTTAATATAAATCGTATCTAAAAAAGCTCTCTCTCGAGAAGCAATCGAATATTGGCCTGTATTTTTTACTCCTAAGGCGTCGATTAAACAAGAATCCTTTATTTTCCGATAAGAATAGCGCTGTTTATCTGCTGTTATTTCCCTGGTTAGATAAGAAGCAGCAAAAATTTGGCTGTAATATTGAAAAGTTATTCCTGCCCGGCCCAATACAGTCTCAAAACTAATATAAGAAGGGGTAAATATCTTAGTTGCCAACTCAAACTTATCATAATTTTTATCTTTAGCATAGAAACCTCGGCGGATACGGATAATATCTCCTTTTTTGATATAATAATTAATCCTAACACGAGTAGCAGGATTAGAGTCACCCCAAAACAAAACAATATCTTTAAAAGAGAAAACTGTTTTGTTTGAACGCAAGATTACTGGAATATAATCACCTTTTTTCATAATATAAACTAAAGGTTAGTTTAAAGCTTACTTATAGTTTAAATTGATATGGAGTTTATGTCAACCTTTATATACAATAATCGTGCATATCAGTGGAGTTTGCTTAAAATATAGAAATCAAACTCTCGATAACCGGGAATAACATCTAAAATATCTTTTATCCCGGATGTTATTTTATATTTTAACAGATACCAGGAGACAGATACAGATAAAGTTTTACTTAGAACTTGTAGAATAACCGATAAATAACCAAAAGATGGGATGACTGAAAAGGCAACCCAATACCAGCGAAAGACAAGTCTAGGATTTTGTTTTTTAACCACTAAAGTGACAACGGCCCGGTAAATACCGGGGATAAATATCCCGAGAATTCCGAAAAGAATTGGGCCGGATAAGTAAAGATTGTCCCGGCTGATTAAAGTAAACAAATCAAATAAAGCATAACCGCCTAAAAAGGCGGCGACAATATCACCGGGGATTTTTCCTAAAGCATAGAGAAAAACAATTTTTAGATAACTCCTCCATTCTAAGGTTTTAGTTTCGGCTTCAAACTTATCTAATTGTTGTTTGGAGATGATATTCTGGTCATAAAGCCGGATAAGATCATTTAAAATCCAACGCGACATTTTTTTTGTATAGCGATACCTAAAATTTTCCCATTTCTGCTTTCTGTATGTATTCTGCCGGAAAGGAAAAATTAACTTATAAAGTTTTTTTAAAAACACTGGCCGTAAAATCGCTTTTCTGATTATCTTTCCTAAAAAGGGGATTAACTCTAAGAGAGCAAATAATAAAAAAAGAAGGTGATGCTTGTGCAGTTGTTTCGCGGATTGAGGAGAAATTTGGCCGCAATTCTGCCAATATTGGATTGTTTTTTCTTTAAGCTGCCAGCCTAAGGCGGGATGTCTAAACCTTGCTAAGATATCGAGGCGGCTCTCCAGATAGTTTTTGCGTAATTTCTTATAAAGATTAAGTAAGGTTAAATTTTTATCTTTGCTTTCTTTGTCAAAATTACTTTCTAAATAATTCTTAACTCTTTTCGTATCAACTCTATCAAAAGAAGGGTAGAAATTACCTGATTTAAGGTTTTCTAACATTATATTAAAGTGATATGGATATAAAAATAAACAAATCGGTACAGCCGGCATCTTATCTACCCACCAAAAATTGCCCTTAGAATCCTTTAAGATATTCTTTACAGTATGAGCACAAGCTCCTAACCTGTATTCAACTTGATAAGAATGCTCCTTAAACCCGGATTTTCCGGCTGTTTCATTAAATTGCTTGAGGGCTCGCGTAAAATCTTCTCTTTCGCTTTTTTTATAGTGCTTTGCCTCGACCCACTCAATGATTTCAGCCCAAGAAGAATATTGATAACAGAAAAATATAGCTTTAGTTTTTGCTAAACAATTTCTTCCTAAATTCTTTTTTAAAATATCAGCTAAGATGCTTGAAGCTGCCATATTCGCCAAAAGAGATTCTTTAATATAGCGATAAGGGAATTTTGATTGAAAACAAAAAAGATGAAGGGTATTAATTAATAACTTTTTTAAAACGCCGCTTACCCCGAGAGGGTTATATATTTTTATAGCTACCGGCTCGCCGCCTACCTTATCAATCGCTTTCCAGACAGCTCCGCCTAAACCGGCGCCGACATATTCAACGATTAAATATTGTTTTTCAACTCTATCTATTACAGCTTCAAACTTATAATCTTTATCTTGTTTAGATAGTTTCTCCAGTCTGGCTTGATCAACCGTCTCCTGGTTGATAGTTACTGTTTCTCCCGGCAAAAATAAATTATTTTTCGATTTAGTCATATTATTTTTGTTACACAATTTTTAATGTTAGCGACGCTTGCGGTTTTTATTCATCTATCCTTTATTCTTTTTTATCTCCTTTAACCTTCTCTCGGCATATATTTTAGCTTTACTGGCCGGTATTTCTTTGAACCATTTTTCTACTTTTTTAAAACTAAAAGCCTTGGGAAAATTTAATTCGGGAAAATAGCTAAAACTTTTTTTCTTATAGGCTGAAATATATAAACAATCGGCTAAAGCTTTTTCCGGTTCGGCACTCAAAAAGTTATTTCCTTTTTTATACCAATCAAACCCTTTAAAAAAATAAGGTTTTATTTGATAAAGCGAAAAAACCCCTACCTCGGTAGAAATCCTGCGGGTGTGTTCAAGAGAAGCTAAGGTAATTACCTGAGGGATTTGTTCAATTATCCCGTAAAGATGCAAGGCGCTAACAAAGGAAAGGTAACAACGGTTTTGAACCGGCAGGAAAGGGATAACCCAATAAGGACTTAAGGGTTTATCGGTTACTTCCGTCCAGAGGCCTCGGTAAACTTTGAAAACTAAATTCTGTTTTTGGAGATGATTAAGTGCCTGAATGGCAGCAGAAGTAGATTTATTAGAAATTTCAGAAATTTCCCGAGTGGTAAATACTCTTCTTTTTAACTTTCTTATATAAGATAGTATAGATTCTCTACCCATTTTACAGCTCCTTTAGGCAATCGAATACTTTCAGTTTAACTTCATCCCAAACACCTTCAGAGTTGTATGCTTTGCGGTCTTCTTCAGCTAAATAGGTTAACACCGAATCCCTGAATTGAAGAAAGCTAATTTCAAGCAGGTTCTGACAAGCTTTTTTTATGTTTCGCTTATCACCGGCAGATAAGTTTTTGGCGGCTTTGGTTAAATCAACTTGAGAAGATAAAATATATAAGTCAAAAATATCCCTTGCCTGAACCACCGAACGGCCGGCAAGCGCACCTATTTTTTGTTTAAAAGCAGAAATTAAATCGTAATGAGATACCAGTAAAGGGGTTAACTTATACTGCTGTAAAATGCTCCTTCCTACAGGCTCCACTATCAGCTTACCCTTAAAGCCGCGCCGAGAACATTCAATTTTTGTAAAAAGATCTTCTCCGGCTGCAGTAATTAAATGAACTTTAAACCTTTGGGTGGTTTGAGTCTGCTTTGCTTTGGCAATATTGGGAGGAACTATTTCTTCAATCCCGAAAGGCTTCAGTCCATTTCCAAAAGCACCCAACTCTAATACTTTCATTACTATATCCCGCAAAACCTCCATTTTTATACCTTGAACATCAAGATCCATGTCTTGGGAATAGCGGAAACTGCCAAAGAAAAAACGCATATTAACCCCGCCTTTGAGGCCATAACAGGCAGGCTTAACTTTCTTCGCAAGCCATCTCAAAAATTCTAGATGGAAAATCTCTCTCAGCTGAAGGGGTGTATAGATTATATCTTTCATAATATGTATTATAGTTTAGTTATAACTAAATTGCAAGACATATTTATACATTGAAAAGACAGGGTCTATCTCTTTAAATTCATGCCCAAAGAAATTGTCAAGGGGCGCGTTGGCGGTATAATTCAAAAGATGGATTTACCAATACTCCAGAAACGAAATTTTCTTCGCGCTGGTATGATTTTTGCCTAATTAGATAATTACCAGGCCGGAAAAACCAGCTAAAAATCTCCTCCCAGCCTTCGGGCTCGTCGATTTTTTTAACGCTGTTTTTTCCTAAAAATCATAGAGCGCTCAAAAATTTGTTTCTTTCGTTTCCCACATCACTTTTTAACAAGAGAACAGGTGTTAATGCTCAGAAAAAAGGTTACCGAATTGCCAATAGCTTATATCCTACCATAATGCTGTCGCAGGCCATTTGTACTACATTGTCGTAATTACCGTAATCGGCCTTACCTAAAGCCATATAATAGTTATACCTCTCTTCTATTCTTACTACAGCCGGAGCAAAACCTTGGCTGAGAAGCTGAGTGGCCATGATTAGCCGGCCTACCCGGCCGTTTCCGTCAAAGAAAGGGTGTATCTCTTCAAATTCATAATGATCTTTAGCTATTTTCCCGATTGGGTCTTTGCCATAACGGTTAATATGCTTTATAAAATTATCCATTCGCAAAGGGACTTCCTGGGCTGAAGGGAGTTTTTTCTCAGTATTGGTTAAATTAACATAGCTGGTGCGAAATTTGCCGGGGAGCTTATCGTTAAAATTATACATAATTATACTGTGTAATTTTAAAATATAATTAAGGTTTATCTTAAAACCGGGCTTAATTACTTCAAACATATAATTCATTGCGTTTTTGTGATTAATCGCTTCCAATATTTCAAAAATTTCTTTGCCTTTGACTTTTTCTCCGGCCATAGCAAGTTCCGTCTCCTTGGGGGTAAGACGGCTGCCTTCGATTGCATCAGAATTATAGGTCATCTGTAAAATAAAATTAGCACGGATTCCCGGATTATTTTTCAGAGTTTCTAGAGGGTTAGGAAGCTTCTTCCGGAGAGACAAGGCAATTTCTCTTAAATCAATGTATTCTTTAAATACCTGGTCAATATCCCGGCTTTGCCGAGGCTGAGGTTTTACACCTTTTTTAAGCCAGCGCCAGACTGTAACATAGGGGATTTCTAATCTTTTGGCAAGATTAGACAAAGAAGTCCCGGTTTTAGCTAAGATTTTCTCTAATTTTTCTTTGTCGGAGAATTCAGGTATTTTCATTTTCTAAATTATAAGCTTATATTTCTTTTACATTTGTAATAATTTTATCTAATATAATGATAACATATGTAAAGAAATTGTCAAGGAGCGCGTTGGCGGTATAGTGAGTTGTCGATTACGGCGATCATTTTATCTGTGTTTAACGGAAAAAGAAGGAATTGGTTGATTTTTTCTGCATAGTTATGCGGGTTTTTAATAATTTCATTATAGTTAACATAACAGGTATCTATATTAGGCTGATTATTTAGCCAGTTCTTTATATCCTCTAGGTGTTTTGCGTAAAGTTGAGCCATTTTTTCATCCGGGATATTATCAGTGGGTTTGTTTTGGCGGATAAGCATTTTTTTCTGTGAGGCTAAGATTTCCTCCATTTTTCGTTGCATAAAGATTATCTTATAATTATAATCTTTTGGTAAATGCTTTAATAAGGCGGATACCATCTTCACCGCTTTGCCTGCGGCCTCTTTGAGCCATTGTTTATCCTCTTTTATTTTTTTAACCCGCTCAAATTCATAGTACCCTTTAGGGTTGTCCGGGTCGGATTTGCGAATATTATCGATTAAGGGTGCAATGCCGCCAGCTTCTAACATCCTCATCATCATTGAAGTGCCGGATCTAGGCAGCCCAGAGACTATAGTAATTATTTTATCCATAATCTATTAGTATCTATAATTTAAAAGATGTGCTTACCAATACTCCAGAAACGAAATTTTTTCCGCGCTGGTATGATTTTTGTCTAATTAGATAATTGCCAGGCCGGAAAAACCAGCTAAAAATCTCCTCCCAGCCTTCGGGCTCGTCGATTTTTTTAACGCTGTTTTTTCCTAAAAATCATAGAGCGCTCAAAAATTTGTTTCTTTCGTTTCCCACATCACTTTTTAACAAGAGAACAGGTGTTAATGCTCAGAAAAAATGTTACCTAATTGCCAATAGCTTATATCCTGCCATAATGCTGTCGCAGGCCATTTGTACGACATTGTACCAAAGGGGACATTTCCCTCATTTAAGGTGTACTTCAGTCTGAAAATACGGGGGATTGACCGCTTCGTCTTCTAACAGGGTTTATTTTATTTTCAGAAAACGGCTTACAGCATATAGCGGGTAATTACAGATTTCTCCGTCGTGTTTAAA
>CAZSDJ010000036.1:0-15425 GCA_964605645.1 uncultured Planctomycetia bacterium | reverse complement strand
TGCGGCACGTTTTTAGTCGCGGGGATCGCCTTGGCGGTAGCTGTCCCTTTCGGGCTTCTTTCGGCGGTTTATCTCAGCGAGTATGCTCATCCGCGCGCCCGGGGGATAATCAAGCCTGCCTTAGAGATCCTTGCCGGAATTCCTACGGTTGTGTATGGTTTTCTGGCCTTGACGATAATAACACCCGGACTGAAAATTTTAAATGGAGCAATTAACTCCTACAATGCTCTCTCTGCCGGAATTGCCGTAGGAGTTTTGATTTTACCGATAGTGGCTTCATTATCCGAGGACGCTCTTCAGGCGGTTCCTGACAATCTTCGGGAAGGAGCCCTGGGGCTGGGCGCGACAAAATTTGACGTATCAGTAAAAGTCGTTTTTCCGGCGGCGCTCTCGGGTATAATTTCCGCGGTGCTTCTTGCCGCGGCCCGGGCTATTGGTGAAACGATGATCGTAGCATTAGCCGCGGGGAGCACGCCGCGTGTTACTATGAATGTGGGGCAGGAAATTCAGACCATGACCGGTTTTATGGTGCAGATGGCGCTTGGTGATGTTTCCAACTATGGGGTGGAATATCTATCGATGTACGCGGTAGCGTTCATGCTGTTTATCCTTACGTTACTTTTTACATTGTTCGGGGCGTTAATCCGTAAACGTTTCAGAGAGGTGTATGAATGAATCCGGCAGGGCAGGCTATTCCAAAAATATTTACTGATCCCGAGCGGATGCGGGCTGCAAACCGGCCGAAAAAGCAACGTAAAAGAAAAAACAGTTTTTTTAAATATGTATGCCTGGCTTCGGCCGCGGCAAGCATAATCATTTTGGTTTTTTTACTTGTGACCATTATTTGGCTGGGGATAAACACTTTAACCGCTCAATTCTTGACTTCTCCGCCTCATCCCGACCCGGCAAGAGCGGGATTTTTTCCTGCTGTGATGGGCAGTGTCTGGCTGCTTGTTTTGGTAACATTTTTCACGCTCCCTATCGGCGTTGCGACAGCCGTTATCCTTGAAGAATTTGTTCCCGGAAACAAAATATTAAAAAAGATCCATTCGGCGGTACAACTTAATATTACTAATCTTGCGGGTGTCCCATCGGTTGTGTACGGGATAATCGGATTGACCATTTTTGTTTCAATGTTTGGGTTATTCGGCAGTGGAAATTCCCCGGCGCATGAGATTGGAGTAAAATATTTTGATCAGTTTTACAGTGAGGCTGACCGGATTTTTCTTATCCCGGTATCAGCTGCGGATAATCCGGAGACTCAGCCGCGTGACGGGATGGCCGTTATTGACAGCCAAGGAGAAGAGATTAATTTAAATGTTATCGATGAGAATACTGCCTGGCCCGAAGATAAATCTTTGTCCGTACGAACACTGCGTGAACATGCCACTCCCGGAAGGATTCAGAGGCGAAGCTGGTATTACTTTCGTATCCCTTTTGGCCGGGGAGTTTTGGCCGGCGCGTTAACCTTGGTATTGGTTATTCTGCCGATTATTATCACCGCTTCACGGGAGGCTTTACGGGCTGTGCCGCCTTCGCTGCGTGAAGCCGCTTTGGGCATGGGAGCGACGCGTTGGCAAACCGTTTGGAAAATAACTCTTCCTTCGGCTCTGCCCGGTATAATGACGGGGACAATACTCGCGGTGAGCAGGGCTGTCGG
This sequence comes from uncultured Planctomycetia bacterium, assembly GCA_964605645.1. Taxonomy (GTDB): domain Bacteria; phylum Omnitrophota; class Gorgyraeia; order Duberdicusellales; family 4484-171; genus PXAH01. The sequence goes on along the minus strand of CAZSDJ010000036.1, from coordinate 13,765 downwards.
TGAAGCGGCTCCTTTGTTGATGATCGCGGGGATTGTCTTTATTTCTAATCCTCCCGGAAATATTATGGACGATTTTACGGCGATGCCGTTACAAATATATAACTGGGCCGGGCGGCCGCAGCCGGAGTTCCATGATCTTGCCGCAAGCGGTATCATAATTTTGTTGAGTGTGTTATTATGTTTTAATGCGGCCGCGGTATTTATCCGCAATAAATACCGGAAACCGTTATCATGATAAAGGAGAGGTAAATTAATGGGAAGTTTTATTTCTAATAACAAGACAGTTGGGCGGGAGACGAAAGATATTAAAAAGCATTCTTTAGATACGGCAATTCATATCGCTGATTTTAACGCATGGTACGGCAACCTTCACGTCCTCAAAAACATCAGTATTGACATCCCGGAAAAACGCGTTACGGCGTTTATCGGCCCAAGCGGATGCGGTAAGAGTACGCTTTTACGGTGGATCAACCGGATTAATGATTCTATCGCGCATGCCCGGGCTGAAGGGGAGCTTAGCTTAAAAGGAATGAATATTTTGGGCAGCCAAATGGATGCGGTTAATTTACGCCGCCGTGTGGGGATAGTTTTTCAGAAACCCAATCCGTTTCCTAAATCTATTTATGAAAATATAGCGTTTGGCGTCAAATTGCACATGAACGTATCCCGGCAAGAGCTGGACGAAATCGTGGTGTGGTCTCTTCGTAAAGCAAGTTTGTGGGATGAGGTCAAAGACAGGATGAACCACTCCGCGTTATCGTTATCCGGCGGCCAGCAGCAACGGCTTTGTATCGCCCGCGCCTTGGCTTTGGCGCCGGAAGTGCTTTTAATGGATGAACCGTGTTCAGCGCTTGACCCTATAGCTACGGCAAAAATTGAAGATTTAATCCATGTTCTTAAAGAAAGATATACCGTTATCATCGTTACCCACAACATGCAGCAGGCTACACGAGTCGCGGACTATACGGCGTTTATGTATTTAGGTGAATTAGTTGAGGTCGACAGTACTGAGCAGCTTTTTACAGCGCCGAAAAATAAACGCACGGAAGATTATATAACAGGAAAATTCGGATAACAGAAGAAGGAGGCGATCATGCCCGACACACATACAGACAAGCAATATGAATCTGAGCTCAATCACATCAGAGAAAGTTTTGCTGAAATGGCGCAAATGGTAATGAAGATGTTAAAAAAAAGCCTAGAGGCACTTTTCTCCTCTGATTCAAATCTTGCCTATCAGGTTGTTAAAGGTGACGACGAGATTGATCGGCGGGAGATAGAAATTAATGAATTATGCGTAAGCGTAATCGCGCGCAGGCAGCCCCTGGGGCCTGATTTGCGTTTTTTGATGTCTGTGCAAAAGTCTATTACGGATCTTGAGCGTGTAGCGGATCTTTGCGTTTCTATCTCTGAACGGACAATTGAGCTGAATCAAATAGTATTAATGAAGGATAATCCTAATTTAGAATTAATGGCTGCGGCCGTCAGAGAAATGCTGCATTGTACTATAGAGGCATTTCTGTCAAAAAATATCAAAGAAGCCAGAGAAGTTATATTGAAAGATAGAACAATTGATGCTTATTACGCTCAACTGTTTCGGCAATTGTTGGAAATGATGAGCAGCGGAAGCAAGATGATTTCTCAGGGATCACGAATTCTATCAGTTATCGGCAGCCTTGAAAGGATCGGGGATCATGCGAAAAATATCTGCGAACATATTTTATACATGTGTACCGGCAGGGAAGTAGCCCATAAAACACATCAAAAGGCGGCCGATAAAGGGATTCCCCGCGGCGTTCTTTTCCTTTGTGTGCATAACTCCGCTCGCAGCCAAATGGCCGAAGGATGGGCAAAAAAGATATTACCTCAGCAGATTATGATTTATAGCGCGGGTTCTTTACCGGCCAAAGAAGTGAATCCTTTAGCGGCAGCTGCAATGAAGGAAGCAGGTATTGATATAAAAGGACAGCATCCCAAGCGATTAACAAATATCCCTTTAGGAAAAGTCGATATGGTGATTACCCTATGTTCCGAAGAAGTATGCGTAAATTTGCCGGACGACGTAAAGAGAAAAACATGGTTTTTTCCGGATCCCGCGGCCGAGGCAAATGATAGGGCACGGGTTGCCGCGTTTAAGCAGGTTAGAGACGCTATAAAAGAAAAAATAGAAGAATTAGCGTCTGAATTTAACCGGCCCTAAATTTAAGTTGAAATATTGGGCAGATATGATATACCAATAACGTTAGATATTCAGGAAATGAAATTTTTTTTGTAATTTGAGATTTGTAATTTGGAATTTATTAATATGTGGGACTATACAGAAAAAGTAAAAGAGTTATTCAAGAATCCGCGCAATACCGGAGAAATCGAAAATCCTGATGCTACCGGAGATGTAGGCAGTATCATTTGTGGAGATGCTCTAAAACTTACCTTGCGTATTGATAAAAAAACAGAGGTTATAAAAGACGCAAAATTTAAAACTTTCGGTTGCGCCAGTGCCATAGCTTCATCTTCGGCTTTGACCGAAATGATAAAGGGCAAAACTATCCAAGCAGCTTCCAAAATTACCAACAAAGATATTGCAGAATATTTAGGCGGTTTACCGGAAGAAAAAATGCATTGTTCAGTTATGGGTATGGAAGCGCTTGAGGCTGCAATTGAAAATTACCGGGGCGGCAGTTTAAAAAAGAAAAAAGTAGGTAAAGAAAAAATAATTTGTAAGTGTTTTAGTGTAACCGATAAGAAGATAATTAAAGCAATCAGAGAAAACCAGCTTAAAACTGTGGAAGAAGTTACTAATTACACAAAAGCCGGTGGTGGTTGCGGAAAATGTAAGCCGGAAATTGATAAGATTCTTAAAGAATATTGGGAAAAAGAAACTACTAAAACTTTACCGGATAAAGAGCCAAAGAAAGAATTAACTAATCTCGAAAGAATATCTTTGATTACGGCCACAATTAAACGAGAAATTCGCCCCCAGCTCAAAGCTGATGGTGGAGACATAGAATTGATTGATATCGACAGAAATAATGTTTATTTAAAATTTCTCGGCACTTGCCTTGGTTGTCCCAGTTCAGGATTTACTCTTAAAAATTTTGTTGAGGCAAAATTAAAAGAATTAGTTGATCCCGGGATTAAAGTGTTTGAAGTACGTAAATAAATCCACAAGAATTCAAAGATAAAATATGGAAAAAATAATATATGTAGATAGTAACGCAACAACTAAAGTTGCTCCGGAAGTTTTTGAAGCAATGCGCCCCTTTCTAACTACTGAATACGGGAACCCCTCCAGCATGCATAATTTTGGCGGCAGTGTTGCTAAATATATAGATCAAGCCAGAGCCAAAGTGGCCGATTTAATCGGTGCCTCTAACCCGGCAGAAATTATTTTTACCAGCTGTGGTACAGAAAGCGACAACACGGCCATAAGCAGTATTTTAAAATCATACCCGGATAAAAAGCACATAATCACAACTAAAGTTGAACATCCGGCAGTTTTGAATCTTTGCAAATATCTGGAAACTGTAGGCTATCGAATTACTTATTTAGATGTAGGCCCGGATGGATTGTTAGATATAAATGAATTAAAGAGTGCAATCGATCACGATACGGTTTTAATTTCCATTATGCATGCCAATAATGAAACAGGAGTGATTTTTCCGGTAGATGAAATAGCAGAAATTGCCAGGGTAAGAGAGATAGCTTTTCATACTGATGCCGTGCAAACTGTAGGTAAAATTCCAATTAAGATGACAGAACTTCCTGTTGATTTTCTTTCACTTTCCGGGCACAAAATCCACGGGCCAAAAGGGGTAGGTGCTTTATATGTCAGAAAAGGTACCAGGTTCTCTCCGTTTATGGTTGGGGGTCATCAAGAAAATGGGAGAAGAGGAGGAACGGAAAATGTTGCCTCCATTGTCGGATTAGGAGTAGCTGCCGAAATTGCTAAAAAAAATATTAAAAATGAGGCAACTAAAGTAAAGGCTTTGCGCGATAAATTAGAAAATTATATTTTAGAAAATGTCCCCAATACTAAAGTTAATGGGAACCGACAAAGTAGGCTTCCCAATACTTCAAATGTTGGTTTTGAATTTATTGAAGGCGAAGCTATTCTTCTTAAGCTCGATGAAAAAAATATTGCAGCTTCTTCCGGTTCTGCTTGCACTTCCGGTTCTTTAACTCCTTCCCATGTGCTTAAATCGATGGGGATACCATTTACCTTTATTCAAGGTTCAGTTCGCTTCAGTTTAAGCCGCTACAATACTGAAGAAGAAATAGATTATATAAATAAAAATGTTCCTGCCATAATGGAAAATTTACGAAAAATTTCACCATTTGGAAAATAAATAAAGGAGTTAGAATGTTAAATGAAGTAATAATTTCAGAAGCCATAATTGATTCATACCAAAAAAAATTAAAAAATATTTTATCAGTTGATGCGGCTATCGCGGGAGCAGGGCCGGCAGGCTTAACCGCAGCTTATTATTTAGCCAAAGCCGGCAAAAAAACAGTACTTTTTGAAAAAAAGCTTTCTGTCGGCGGCGGGATGTGGGCCGGCGGAATGATGTTTAATGAAATAGTTATTCAGAAATCCGCTAAAAAAATTCTTGATGAAATTGGGGTTAGCGCAAAAGTATATAAAAAAGATTATTATTTAGCCGATGCCGTCCAAACTGTTTGTTCCCTAGGCTATTTAGCAACAAAGGCGGGGGCAACTATCTTAAATGGTATTTATGCTGAAGATATAATGGTTAAAAGGGGAAGGGTTTGCGGCCTGGTAATTAATTGGGCGGCAGCTGATGTTGCAAAATTACATGTGGACCCATTAACAATAGAAGCAAAAGCTGTAATTGATGCAACCGGCCACCCCACAGAAGTGACAAAAGTGGTAGAGCAAAAGAGCGGCCTGCAATTGAAAACAAAAACAAAAAAAGTTTTGGGCGAAAAATCAATGTGGGCTGAAAAGGCAGAAAATACTGTTTGTAAAAACACCAAAGAAGTTTGTCCGGGGCTATTTGTGGCGGGGATGGCTGCAAATGCTGTTTTCGGTTCCCCGCGAATGGGGCCAATTTTTGGCGGGATGCTTTTGTCCGGGAAAAAAGTAGCTGAATTAATTAAAAAGAAACTCTAACGAAGCAAACAAGGTTACATTAATTATGAAAAAAGAAATACCGGCAGATTTAAAATCTCGAATTTTTAAATTCAAAGATTTAATAGATTATCAAGCTGATTCTATAGTAAGTCGAGTAATAGTCGATACCGACAATACAAAAATTACCTTATTTGCTTTTGATAAGGGTCAATCTTTAAGTGAGCACACAACTAGTTTTAATGCCTTCGTAAATATTACCGAAGGTGAAATGTCTGTGACTATTTCAGGAGAAGTCTTTAAAGTAAGCAATAATCATACAATAATGATGCCTGCTCAGGCCCCCCATTCTCTCATTGCAAATTCAAAAGCGAAAATGCTTTTAGTTATGTATAAAGATTAAATTGAAATATTTTAGATGCAAAAATCCAAAGATCTAGATTTTAAAATATTTAGAAAATTAAAAGAAACAAATAATTATTTATCCGGCCAAAATATTGCTGATAAACTTAATATTTCCCGTCAAGCTTTTTGGAAACATATAAAACATCTAACTGATTGCGGCTACAAAATAGAAGCAGTACCCCATCGCGGTTATAAATTAAAAAATTCTCCAGATAAACCTTACCCTTGGGAAATAAAATATAAACTAAATACAAAATTTATCGGCCACAATGTTTACTTTAGGCAAAAAATAGATTCTACCCAAAATTTTATTTGGCAATTAGGACAAGCCGGAGCCCCGGAAGGCACACTGGTTATTGCCGAAAGTCAAAAAAAAGGAAAAGGGAGGCTGGGAAGAAGTTGGTTTTCTCCGGGAGGAGGCTTGTATCTATCTTGCTTGCTGAGGCCGGAAAAAATATTGATAAAAGATATTTCTCAAATTGCTCTAGTCATAGCCCTTGCCTGCATCCAAGCTATTGAACAAGAGACTGGAATTGAATTGAGTGTAAAATGGCCCAATGATATTTTTTTAAATAAGAAGAAATTAGGAGGGATTCTTTGTCAAATTAATGCCGAGGCTGATAAGATTAACTTTGTAGCAGTAGGTTTAGGAATAAATATTAATACCAAGAAGTTACCCCCAGAAGCAACTTCTCTTTTTTTAGAAAGAAAAAATAAAATTTCTTTAGTGGCAATTACCAAAAGAATTATTGAAAAAATTGAAGAATGTTACCTAAAACTTGAAGCTGGTAAAGGCAAAGAATTGCTTGCGCAGTGGCAAGAGCATTGTTTTTTATGGGGCAGCCGCTTACGCGTAAAAATTCTAGATCAAATAATTGAAGGTGAAGCTGCCGGAATTGACCCAGAGGGGTACTTGCTTTTGCGGCGGGATACAGGTTTAATTGATAAGATTGCAAGCGGGGACGTAATAAAAATAATATAATTCTCCAAAACCTACTTGCACTTTGGAAGTGCAAGTGGAGTGGAGATAAAAAGAGAGGTGCTTGACTTTGTAAACTATTTTTTTATAATAGTTTACATATGGAAAAAAGCATTTCCAGCCAACTTAATTCTCTTCTTAAGCTTCCACTTTTTGATTTAATATCAAAAGCTAATCAGGTAAGAAAAGATTTTATCGGCGAAGGATTAGAATTATGCACTATTCTTAATGCAAAATCCGGCAGCTGTCCTGAAAATTGTAAATTTTGTGCTCAATCTTTCCACCATAATTCAGAAATTCCAACCTATCCTCTTAAAGAAAAAGAAGAGATCATCAGGGCCGCGGCCAAAGCCAAAAAAATCGGTGCAGAAAAATTCGGGATAGTAACTAGTGGCAATCGGCTTCAGTCCCAAGAAATAGATAAAATATCAGAGGCCATTTCAGAAATTAAAGCTAAAATTGGAATATCGGTATGCGGTTCTTTAGGTGCTTTAGAAAAGGCAGAGCTAAGAATTTTAAAAAATGCCGGCCTGGAAAGATACCACCACAACATTGAAACTTCAAAACGATTTTATCCTCAAATAGTTTCAACCCATAGTTTTAAGGAAAGAATCAATACAATCAAAAAAGCAAAAGAGGTTGGCTTCGAAGTTTGCAGTGGAGGGATAATCGGGATGGGAGAGAACCGGCAGGACAGAATAGCTATGGCAACTTTGCTAAAAGAATTAGATGTGGATTCTGTACCGATTAATATTCTGGTTCCCATAAAAGGCACACCTCTGGAAGACACAAGGCCAATTTCGTTAGATGAGATAATAAGAACAATTTGTATATTTAGAATAGTTCTTCAAGACAAGACAATTAAGATAGCTGCCGGGAGAGAAACAGCTTTAGCTGATTCTCAAATTTCAGGTTTTGAAGCCGGCGCAAACGGAATGCTTATCGGAGGCTATTTAACCATTAAAGGAAGAAGGATAAAAGATGATTATCAACTGATTGAGCAGGTAAAAAAGGTATGGAAAGAATAAATCAATTCTTAAAAAAGCAACAAGATATAGGCATGCTGCGTACTTTAAAAAAGAATAGTTTTAGAGGAGGGGGGACAATAACAATAGGCGGAAAAACCCTTTTTGATTTATCATCAAATGATTATCTAAATTTTTCAACTCATTTTAAACTAAAAGAGGCTGCCAAAGAAGCTGTTGACAGCTACGGGACAGGTTCATCAGCTTCACGACTGCTTAGCGGTGATTTAGAAATTCATCATAAGCTTGAAGAGGAAGTCGCAAAACTAAAAAATACAGAAAGTGCTTTGATATTTAATTCCGGCTATCAAGCCAATTTAGGAATAATTAGCTCTCTTTATGGACGGAAAGATGCGGTATTTTCTGATAAGCTTTCTCATGCTAGCCTAATTGACGGTATCTCGTTGTCGAAAGCAACTCATTTCCGTTTTCGCCATAACGATTTTTCTCATCTTGATTATCTTCTCAATAAAAAAAGAAAAAATTTCAAACAGGTACTGATTGTTACCGAAGGAGTCTTTAGTATGGATGGAGATATTCCTGATTTAGAAAGATTAGTTGAATTAAAGAAAAAATATAATTGTAAAATTTTGGTTGATGAGGCTCATGCTACAGGAATATTTGGTAAAACCGGCTCAGGTATCATAGAACAGCAAGGGCTAGCCGGCCAAATAGATTTGATAATGGGTACATTTTCTAAAGCTTTAGGAAGTTTCGGGGCTTATTTAGGATGTTCTGAAAAAATTAAAACTTATTTAATTAATACTTGTCGAAGTTTTATTTATTCGACTGCTTTAGCTCCTTCTGTAATCGCTTCTAATATGGCCAGCCTTAAAATTCTTAAAGAAGAACCTTTTCGGAGAATCCAGCTTCTTAAAATGTCAGATTTTTTTCGCAATCTCTTAAAAGAAAGAGGTTTTAAAATTAAAGGAATGAGCCAAATAGTCCCATTAATTATAGGCGATAACTTAAAAACAGTTGATTTAAGCCAAAAACTAAAAGAGAAAGGTTGGTGGGCTTTGCCGATTAGGCCGCCTACGGTTCCCAAGAAGGAATCAAGATTAAGGTTTTCTTTAACTTATTGCCACAAAAAAAATATACTAAAAAGGTTAGTTGATGATATCTGTGAGCTCTACTAACTTTAGATTTATAGACAGGAGTAGAAAGTTAACTCTAGTTTTGGTGCCTGGATGGGCTACTGATTATAGGATTTTTGATAAGCTTAACTTAGATTTTAATTATCTTCTGCCTGCTTATTTATCTGTTTCTGATTTTGGGGATAGTTTGCGGATAGTTCTTAAAAAGTATTCCATTAGAAGAATTTCTTTATTAGGTTGGTCCTTAGGAGGGTTTCTAGCTGCAGATTTTTGTCAAAATAATTATTCCTTGGTTGATCAATTATTTTTAGTAGGTATCCGGAAAAAATATAATTTCCAAGAAATAGATAAAATAAAAGAAGTTCTGCCAGGTAAAAGAAAGGGGTATTTGTATAAATTTTATTCTGATTGTTTTTATAAAAAAGAAAATTATGATTATTTTAGGAAAAACCTGATCAAAGATTACCTTAATCAAATGAGTTTGGGTTACCTTGTTGAAGGGCTCAACTATCTAAGAAAAGCTGAGATTAGATCATTTATGCTGGAAAAAATAAAAAAGATAAAGATTATCCACGGAGAGTTTGACCGAATTGCACCTCTTAGGCAAGCTAAAGCAATTAAAGATAAATTACCGCAGGCAGATTTTATATTAATTAAAAATTCCGGGCATATTCCTTTTTTTGGATGTGATTTTAGTCGGTATGTAAAATGATTGATTTAGAATTAATTAAAAATAATTTTTCAAAACATGCAAGCTGTTATGATCGCTACGCCTCTATTCAGAAACAATGCGCCGGCAAACTTCTCAAAGAATTAAGAAGCAGCAACTATAAGAATATTTTAGATATTGGATGCGGGACAGGAATTTATACTAAATTATTAAGAGATAAGTTCCCTCGAGCTAAAATTGAAGCGTTGGATTGTTCAAGCCGGATGATAAAAATCGCTAAACAAAAATTTAAGGGGGATAAAATAAATTTTATAATGGCTGACGCGCAAGAGATTCCCCGCAATCAAAAATTTGACTTAATAACCTCTAATGCGGCCTTTCAGTGGTTTAGTAATTTGGGAGAAACATTATTGGACTATAAGAAAATCTTGGAAGAAAAAGGGTGTATTTTATTTTCTATTTTTGGGCCAAAAACATTTTGTGAATTAAAAAAATCTTTAGATCAAATGAATTTCGGGAGTAATTTTATTACTTCTTCTATATTTTGTGAAAAAGCAGAAATTACTTACTTTCTTAAAAATAATTTTATAAAAAGTTATGTTAAAGAAGAAATATTGAAAGAAGAGTCAGATAATTTAGGAGATTTTCTTAAGAAAATAAAATATACCGGAACAAGGGGCTTTGGGCTGAACCAGAAAAAAATTTGGACAAAAGAAAAAATAAAAAAGCTTGAGGAAATATATCAAGAGAGTTTTGGCAAAATAGTTGCAAGCTATCAAGTTTTTTTTGTTAAAGCCTATATTTGATGGATAAGAAAAAATTGTCAAAAAAATCAGTTTTTGTAATTGGAACAGATACTGGCGTTGGTAAAACCATAATCACCGGCCTTTTAGGTAGGTTTTTACTTAATCAAGGGATAAATGTGATAGTTCAGAAATGGATTCAGACCGGAAGCATAAATTATCCTTCTGATCTTGATACATCTTTGAGCCTCATGGCGGTAAAAAGAAAAGATATAGGGAATAATATTAAAAAACTTAATTCTTATAATCTAAAATTACCGGCTTCACCCCATTTGGCAGCTCAGGCTGAAAAGAGAAAACTAAGGCCGGATAAAATCATAAATGATTTTAAGCTTATAGAGAAAAAATATGATTTTACAATAGCTGAAACTGCAGGAGGAGCTTTGGTTCCTCTAAATCAAAGTACACTTATTATTGATATTGCCAAAAAGCTTAAATTACCGGTGTTAATAGTTGCTGCCAATAAGCTGGGAGCGATTAATCATACTTTTTTGACAGTTGAGGCGGTAAGAAGAAGAAAGATGGAAATTTCCGGTGTAATTTTTAATAATTTAACAAAAGGTGGAAATAAATTAATTAAAGAAGATAATATTAAAATTATTAAGAAGCTGACAGGGGCAAAAGTTCTAGGAAGCCTGTCTTATTCTAAAGATGGAAAAAATCTATATAATAATTTTTTACCGATCGGTAAGAAATTTTTATCCGGTTTAGGAGGTTGATTATTAAATGAATAATTGGATAGCGAAAGACTTACAATGCATTTGGCATCCTTATACTCAGATGAAAGATCATGAACAAAATCCGCCGATTTTGATTGAAAAGGCAAAAGGCATAAAATTATATGATCAACATGGCAATTTTTACTATGACACGATTTCAAGCTGGTGGTGCAATGTCCACGGCCATAACCATCCTTATATAAAAGCAGCTATTAAAAAACAGCTGGACTCTTTAGAGCATGTATTGTTTTCCGGATTTACCCATAAGCCGGCGATTAAATTATCGGAAAAATTAATAAATTTGACTCCAAGAAAATTGACCAAAGTGTTTTTTTCCGACAATGGTTCAACATCAGTTGAGGTTGCGCTGAAGATGTCTTTTCAGTATTGGCATAATTTGGGTAAACATCAAAAGACTAAATTTGCCTGTCTTGATCATGCCTATCATGGCGATACTGTGGGGGCAATGAGTGTGGGCGGATTAAGCATATTTAATAAAGTATTTAGGCCTTTGATGTTTTCTTCTTACCGAATTCCTTCACCGTATTGCTACCGGTGCCCTCTGGGCAAAGAGCAGAAAAACTGTGACATTGCTTGTATAAAATTTCTCGATAATACCTTAAAAAAGAATCATAAAGAAATTTGTGCTCTTATCCTGGAACCTTTAATTATGGGCGCTGGCGGGATGATAATTTATCCTAAGGATTATTTGAAAAGAGCAAGAGGATTAACTAAAAAATACGGTGTGCATTTAATTTTAGATGAAGTGGCAACCGGTTTTGGCAGGACCGGCAAGATGTTTGCCTTAGAACATGCCAAAGTCAGCCCTGATTTTTTATGCCTATCAAAAGGCTTAACTTCCGGCTACCTTCCTTTGAGTGCAACCTTGACTACAGAATCTGTTTATAAAATATTTTATGCGGATTATCAAAACTTAAAAACTTTCTACCATGGCCATACTTATACCGCAAATCCATTATCAACAGCAGCGGCCTTAGCTACAATTGAATTGTTTGAAAAAGAGGATACACTTTCTAAAGCTAATAAATTGATTCCTTTTTTTAAACAGAGCATAGAAGAGATGAGAGATTTACCTTTCGTGGGCGATACCCGCAGCTTGGGATTGGTGGGGGCCTTAGAGTTGGTTAAGAATAAGAAAACAAAACAATCTTTTGATCTTAAAGATAGGATTGGCTATCAGGTCTATAAAAAAGCCCTACAGAAAAATATTCTTCTCCGGCCTCTAGGCAACATTATTTATTTATTCCTTCCGTTGTGTATAAAAGAAGATGAGTTAAAAAAAGTACTAGAAATCACCAAAGATATAATTAAAGAGATTTAAGCATAATTATTTTAAATGGCCTTGACAAAAGAGGGAAAATATTGTATATTGAAAATGGAAACCATTATCAATAATTTAAGGAGGATAAAGTGCCGAGAGAAAGAGGTTGGTGGAGGAGAAGACTAAGAGGTAGAGGTTGCCGGTTAACCGTGCCTCGACAGGCAATCTTAGAGCTTTTAAGTAAATCATCAGAACATTTAAGTGCCGAAGATATTTATCTTAAAGTAAAAGAAACTTATCCGGCGATAGGTTTAACTACTGTGTACAGGACTTTAGAATTATTGGTAAATATGGGGGTAGTATCAAAATTTGATTTTGGTGATGGCAGGTCTCGTTATGAATTAGCCGCTAATTCTGAAGATGAAGAAAACCATCATCATCATTTGATTTGTACAAGTTGCGGAAAAGTTATCAATTATACCGATTTTGTAAATCAGGAAAAAGAACTTATCGAAAAAACGGAAAATAAACTGTCGACTAAATATAATTTTAAGATTAACAACCATCAAATACAATTTTATGGAATTTGTCCTAATTGCAGAAAATAGAAGGTAATTTTTTTTGCATATTAATGAAAATGATTTTCAATAAAAGGAGGTGATTAATATGCCAGCAGGTGATAGAACAGGTCCGGCAGGTTATGGTCCCAGGACAGGAAGAGCAGCAGGTTATTGTGCAGGGTATGATACTCCAGGGTATTTAAATCCAACAGATGGTTTTGGCTACGGGAGAGGTTTTGTCCGAGGTAGAGGAAGAAGCTTTGGCCGAGGTTATGGTAGAGGCTATGGATTTCGCGGAGCAGCCTATTCGCCTCAAGCCCCTTATTATGGCCAACTTTATCAGGCTTCTTATGGGCTAGCACCAACAGCTAAAGAAGAGTCACAATATCTAAAAGAAGAAGCTAAAAGCCTAAAAGGTGAGTTAGAAGTAGTTAATCAGCGGATAAAGGATCTTGAATCGCAAGAGAAGAAAAAATAAATTTTTTCAGACGTTTTTCAGACGCTTTCGGTAACATGTTGAACAGCAACGAGATAACAAACAAATATAATACTTAAATAACATTTTTCAGACGCTTTCGGTAACATGTTGAACAGCAACGAGATAACAAACAAATATAATACTTAAATATTTGTTTCATAAGTTATTATCTATCAATGTGTTATCGAAAGCGTCTGGGATTCTGGGATTTAAGGAGGTAATTGATGAAAGTAGCAATTTCTACAGATTCCGGATATGTTTCAGAGCATTTTGGCAGATGCCCAAGTTTTACTTTAGTTGAATTTGAAAACGGGAAAGTTTTAAATAAGAAAGAAATACCTAATCCCGGCCATCATCCTGGGTTTTTACCTGAATTTTTAAAAAAAGAAGGAGCAAAAGCGATTATTGCTGGCGGTATGGGCCAACGGGCTTTGGAATTATTTTCTCAAAGTGAAATTGAAGTAATTGTAGGGGTATCTGGAGAAATTGATGCAGTAATTGCTAAGTTAGTTGGGGGCAAGTTGGAAAGAGGCGAAAGTTTTTGTAAGCCCGGAGATGGTAAAGGTTATGGAGTTGATAAAACAGAATGTAGTCATCCGGAAGAAAAGTAATGGGGTAACATGTCAAGATTAAAAACAACAATAATTTTCCCGTTAGC
>CAZSDJ010000035.1:0-16490 GCA_964605645.1 uncultured Planctomycetia bacterium | reverse complement strand
TTACAAGTAGTGCATATCGCAACAACCAAAGAAAAAAAATTAAATTTTAAAAAAATTGATATCCCGGAAGGTAGTTTGCAGTCGCTGAATCAAAAAATTAATGATTTAGAAGAAAGGAAAAGTGGAATAAAAGAGAAAATAAATTCTTGCTCAGTTTATAGAAATTGTTTTGCCGAATATAAAAATAATTTGCTTAGTAAATTTGAATTTATAAAAGTAAAATTTGGGATGGCAGAGTCAGAAAGCTTAACTTGGCTGCAAGGTTTTTGTCCGGTTGATTCAGTAAAGAAAATAAAAGAAATTGCAGAAAAAAAAGGATGGGGAGTGGTAGCTGAAAAACCTGCTAAGCCTCAAGAAGTGCCTACTTTGATTAAAAATCCTAAATGGGTTGAAATTATAAAGCCGGTTTTTAATTTCATGGGGACTTTACCGGGATATAAAGAATACGATATTAGTTTTTGGTTTTTATTATTTTTTAGTTTATTTTTTGCGATGTTGGTAGGAGATGCGGGTTATGGGATTATTTTTCTTACAGCTACTTATTTTGCGGGAAGAAAATTTAAAAAAGCCCCGGCAGCTCCTTTTTTTCTAATTTACACTTTAAGTTTAGCAACTATTGCCTGGGGGGCCTTATCCGGGAATTGGTTTGGTGTTGAAGCAATAAGTAAACTCCCTGTTTTTAATTTATTAATAATTGATAAGATTAATAGTTTCACTAAATCTAATCAAGATTTTATGATCTATATTTGTTTTATTATTGGGGTAATCCACTTGTCTATAGCTCATTTAATGAAAGCTTTTCGTTATGTTAATTCTTTAAAAGCTGTAGCTGAGCTGGGCTGGATTTGTATTTTATGGACCGCTTTTTTTGTTGCCAGCCAACTTCTGGTGGGGAGGCAAGCTCCCGATTTTATTTTTCCCTTAGGTATTGCCGGGATTACAGCTATTATTTTATTTTCGAATTGGCAAAAAAATGTTTTAAAAGGGGCTCTATCTACCTTAGGTACTTTACCTTTAGATGTAATTAGTTCTTTTACCGATATTATTTCTTATTTGCGTCTTTTTGCTGTGGGTTATGCAACAATTGCGGTTGCAACCGCGTTTAATACTATGGCTACCGGTACCGGTTTAGGAGGATTTTTAGGAGGAGTGATAGCCGCGGTTATTCTTTTTCTTGGCCACACTTTAAATATTTTGTTATGCTTAATGTCAGTTGTTGTCCACGGTATTAGATTAAATTTACTTGAATTTTCCGGTCAATTGGGGATGGAATGGTCGGGCAAGGAGTACCGGCCGTTCCGGGAGTAAAAAGAAACGAAAGATACAAGATACAAGAAACAATGACCAAACAAGATACAATATTCAAATTCAAATAACCAAACGAAACATTTGTTTGATTATTGATTATTTCGACTGTTAACATATTATACAAGGAGGTAAAAAATGATACAAGGATTTGGTGATATGAGCTTGTCGTTAGCATTTGCTGCTGTCGGTTCTGCCTTAGGTACAGGTGTTGCCGGGATGGCTGCGGTAGGAGCTTGGAAAAAAGCTTTTTCACAAAACAAAACAGCACCATTTACTTTGCTTGCTTTTGTGGGAGCGCCCTTAACTCAAACTATTTATGCTTGGATATTACGGGATCAAATTATTGGTGCTAATTTACCCGCCACTACCCCTACCTATATATTTCAGGGGGTGCTGGGATTAGCCGCCGGTATTGCAATGGGAGCCTCAGCTTACATGCAAGGTAAAGCAGCGGCCAGAGCTTGTGATGCTTTAGCAGAAACCGGCAAAGGCTTTGGCCAATACATAACAGTGTTGGGGATAATTGAGACTGTGGCCTTATTTGTGATGGTATTTTGCATGATGGCATTACCTTCAGCTTAGCAGGATGTGATCAAACAGGATGCTTGCTAAAAGGGTTGATTTTTTTGGTAATTCTTGTTATGATTGCGGATACGGGCGGTTAGCTCAGTTGGTTTAGAGCGTCTCGTTTACACCGAGAGGGTCGTGGGTTCGAATCCTACACCGCCCAGTCATTTTCGACCTTTGGTTTAAGCCCAAGTTCGAAAATGACAGAGCAATTGAGCAATAGAAAATGGAACAATAGAGCCTAGGCTCAATTGCGGTCTAATGCTCTATTGCTCTATTGTTCAAAAGGTAACAAAAAATATAGAGAAATTAATTAGTAAAATAACTATAAAGATAAGTTAGCTGCAAGACAAAAAATGCCAACTAACCAATTAACTAACCCGTGGATTTAAAAAGTTTAAGGCATTCATGTTCACACGTTTTAGCTTCGGCAGTGAAGAAGCTTTATCCGGAAGCTAAATTGGGGATAGGGCCCGCTATTGAAGAAGGGTTTTATTATGATTTTGATGTTCCCGGAGGGATAAGTGACCAAGACTTAGCTAAAATTGAAAAAATAATGAATGAGGAAGTAGAAGCGGGTTTTAATTTCATAAAAGAAGAATGGAGCAAAGAAAAAGCAATAGGCTTTTTTAAAGACAAAGGTGAAAAATATAAAATAGAAATAATTAATGATTTAGGCCAAAAGAAAGTTTCTGTGTTTAAACATAATGATTTTCTCGACTTATGTAAGGGCCCGCATGTGGAAAATACCAAAGTATTAAAAAATTTTAAATTACTGTCTATATCCGGAGCTTACTGGCGCGGGGATGAAAAGAATAGTCAATTGAGCCGAATTTACGGGACTGTTTTTCCGGATCGAAAAAGTTTAAAGAAATATTTAAATAATTTAGAAGAAGCCAAGAAAAGAGATCACCGTAAATTAGGCAAAGCGCTGAATTTATTTGATATGTTCCCCGAACAAGCCGGGGCCGGCCTTGTGTTTTATCTGCCTCAAGGTGCAATTTTGCGTAAAATTATAAGTGATTGGGAGATTGACCAACACCTAAGGAGAGGGTATCAAATTATAAATACACCTCATATCATGGATAAAAATCTCTGGGAAAAAAGTGGGCACCTCAGCCATTATCAAGAATATATGTATCCGGTAAAAAAAGAAAACCAAGAATTTATTTTAAAACCAATGAATTGTCCGGGCCATATTCTAGTTTATAAATCAAAATTGCATAGTTTTAGGGATCTTCCCCTTCGCTTATTTGAATTAGGCACAGTTTATCGATTTGAAAAAAGCGGGGTATTGCATGGTTTGCTCCGCTTAAGAGGGTTTACTCAAGATGATGCCCATATTTTTTGTAAAAAAGAAGATCTTTATTCTGAAATTGAAGGAGTTGTTGATTTTGTCAAGTCTACTATGGATAAATTTGGATTTTGTGATTATAGCGCTGAATTAAGCACTAGGCCTGATAAATTTATTGGCCAAGCCAAAGATTGGCAGCAGGCAGAAAGTATTTTAGAAGAGGTTTTAAAAAAGAAAAAACTTGATTATAAATTAAATCCGGGTGACGGAGCATTTTATGGGCCAAAAATTGATATTATTTTAAAAGATGCATTGGGAAGAAGCTGGCAATGTGCTACGATTCAACTGGATTATAATATTCCGGAGAGATTCGATTTAACTTACAAATCTAAAGAGGACCGGGATGAAAGAGTAGTTATGATTCATAGGGTAATTTTAGGGAGCTTGGAAAGATTTATTGCTACTTTAGTTGAGCATTATGCCGGGGCATTTCCTTTTTGGCTTGCCCCCACCCAAATCAGTATTTTAAATATTAATAGAGATGTTGCTGATTATGCACAAGAGGTAGAAGAAAAACTAAAACAAGAAGGATTTAGAGTAGAAGTTGATTTAGAAGAAGAGACATTGCAGAAAAAAATCAGAACAAAGGAACTCTTAAAAATACCTTATATGGTTATTGTGGGTAGAAAAGAAAAAGAAAATAAAACTATTTCCTTACGAGAAAGAGGGAAGAAGAATCTAGGTTCAAAAACATTAGCAGAGTTAATAACTTTTTTAAAATCAAATGAAACTTAGGATTATGAAGGGAGCGAAGCGGACGAACATAAGCCTGTAGTTGAATTTGACCCTTGACATCGAAGATGTCAAGGATTTAATTCGATTACATATTTTTTCAATTTGTAAACGCAAGAAAAAATATAAATCTTATTAAAAAAGGAGGCAAGATAGGTGAAGAAAAGGGTAAGAGTAAATTTAAGGATTGTTGCAGATAAAGTAAGGTTGATTAGCCCCGAAGGCGAACAAGTTGGGATTGTTACCCGCAAGGAGGCTTTAGATAAAGCAAGAGAGCATGATCTTGATTTAGTCGAGATTTCAGCTTCGGCAAAGCCGCCGGTTTGCCGGATTATGGATTTTACAAGATATAAGTATGAACAAAATAAAAGGGAAAAAGAGCTTAAAAAACATCAAAAACAATCACAGTTAAAAGAATTAAGGATTACGCCGCGGACCGAAGAGCATGATTATCAAGTTAAATTAAAAAGAATAAAAACATTTTTAGAAAAAGGCCATAAAGTAAGGATTAGGATGTGGTATAAAGGCAGAGAAATTACCCATAAAGAGATTGGGCGAAGAGTTGTAGACAATATCATAAACGACACAAAATCGTTTGCTCAAATTGATAAAGAGCCGGTGATGAGAGGAAAAACTATGATATTTACTTTAAGCCCGAAATAGTTATAATGTAACCACAGAAACACTGAATAATAAAGAAACACGGAATACTATAGGATGTTGAGGAGAAGATATGCCGAAATTAAAAACAAGAAAAGCATTAGCAAAGAGAGTAAAAATTACAAAAAAGAAAAAAGCATTACGCTCAAAAGCCGGCAGAAGGCATTTATTGAGCGGAAAGGGGCGGAAAAGAAAGAGAAATTTACGAAAAAAAGATAAAATGCCAAAAGAATTGAAAAAAATGGTAAAGCAAGCTTTACCTTATTCTGCTTAAAAGGGGGAAAACATTATGAGAGTGAGAAGTCCTGTAGCTTCAAGAAAAAGAAAAAAGAAAGTACTAAAACAAGCCAAAGGTTATTGGGGGAGAAGGTCAAAAAATTATCGCAGAGCAATTGAGACTTTGAGAAGGGCTTATGTTTATGCCTACAATCATCGCCGCCGGAAAAAAAGAGAATTTCGAGCTTTGTGGATCACCAGGCTCAATGCTGCTGCCAGAGCCAGAGGGATTACTTACCGGAAATTAATTAATGATTTAAAAAATAATAATATAATTCTTTCTCGAAATGTTTTGGCATTGATTGCTTCTGAAAATCCGGAAGTTTTTGATCAAATTGTAAACAAAATAAAAAAATAAAAAATGAAATATATAGTTATCGTTGGTTGTAGCCGGACCGGAAGAGTTTTGGCTGAAGAATTATCTGTAACCGAGAATGTAGTTGTCATTGATAAAAATTTGAAAAACCTTGATTTTTTAAGAGATGATTTCAACGGCAAAAAAATATGGGCGGATGCTTTAGATGTAAATACCCTGGAAAAAGCCGGGATTAAAGAAGCAGACGCTCTTTTTTTACTTACCGGCAATGATAATTTGAATTTAGTTGTAGGAAAGGTGGCGAAAAGAAAATACAAGATAGAAAAAGTAATTTTACAAGTAAATGACACTATGAAGAAAAAAATATTCGGCGAAGAAGGGTTGACTATCATTAATCGAACTTATCTTTTGGGCGAGGTATTAAAGAAATGTATATCGTAATTTCCGGCGCCGGCAGATTAGGTTTAATTTTGGCAAAAAGGCTGCAAGAAGATAAGCATCAGATTTGTTTAATTGATAAGAATCAGCAATTATGTGACGCTTTAGCCAGAGAATTAGATAAGATTATGATTATCTGCGGTGATGCTACTTATCCGGATGTGTTAAGGGAGGCGCAAATAGAAAAAGCAGATGTTTCAGTTGCTGCCACCTCCGGTGATGAAGACAATATAATTATTTCCTATTTAGCTAAAGAACTTTTTGGAGTAAAAAGAACCGTATCCAGAGTAAATGACCCCAAACATACTCCGCTGTATAAATATATGAAAGTGGATAATCCGGTAGATTCAACTTCAATCATTGCCAGAGTGGTTGAAGAAGAGGCATCCTTTTCAGATGTAATGAATCTCTTAAGCATAAAGAAAGGCAGGCTTTCTATTGTGAGAGTAGATATCCCCGAAGATTCTCCGGTAGCTAATAAATCTTTAGCAGATATTAAGCTTCCCGCTAATTCAGTTTTGATATCAGTGTTGCGCGGCCCGGAAATTGTTATCCCTTCCGGTTCAACCACTATTTTACCCGGAGATGAAATAATTGCCGCTACCTTAATCGATAGTGAAACAGATTTAACAAAAGCTTTAATCGGAAAAGTATAATAAAGTCCATAGCCATGGATTATAGTCAACAGATAAATTAATGTATAGGATGAGAAAATAAGCAATAGTAATAAAATATGCGAGTTTTTTTGGGCATTGTCTTAGAAATCTGTTGTTGTTTAGCCATTGCCATAATCGGTTATTTGTTGGCATTAGGTTTGAATTTCTTTTTTTCTTTTAAAATTTAATTATGATAATTTCACCTACCAAAAAAGATTTATCCACGATCTTAAATCTTTTAAGCCGATTAATTTTAGGTTTAAGCTTTTTTATGCTGATTCCTCTTTTGGTGGCTCTGTTGATGAAAGAGCAATCCCCTTTTTTTGATTTCCTTATTGGTTTTTCAATTAGCGGGTCTTTGGGATTTTTTTTATTAATTTTTTTTCCGGTTAAAAAAGAAGTTTCCTGGATTCATACTTTTTTTACAGTAAGTTCGGGCTGGTTGTCTTTTTCTCTGTTGGGAGCCATTCCACTTTTTTTGTCAGGGCATTTTGGGTCATTTCTAGATGCTTGGTTTGAGGCGATGAGCGGTTTTGCAACAACCGGTTTGATTCTTATTCAAGATTTAGATCACCTATCGTTTTCCCATAATACTTGGCGCCATCTTACAATGTTTATCGGCGGCCAGGGGATAATTTTAGCCAGTCTTTCAATTTTGTCGAAAGCGCGCTCAGTTGCAGTTGGATTTTATATCGGAGAAGGCAGACAGGAAAAAATTTTACCAAATGTAATAGGAACGGCGCGTTTTATTTGGAAAGTTAGTTTTGTGTTTTTAATTTTAGGAGTTACAAGTTATTATTTTATATTAAATAATATTGGCTTATCTAAAATTAAATCAATTTTTCAAGCTTTTTGGCTTTTTTTTGCTGCTTTTGATACCGGTGGCTTCACCCCTTATAAGCAAAGTATAGCCTATTATCATAGTTTTTATTTAGAGATAGCAACTGTGGTTTTTATGATTCTGGGTGCTTTTAATTTTAATTTACATTTTTGGCTTTGGCATCGCGAAAAAAAAGAAATATTTAAGAATTTTGAAATCAGAACTTTTATGTTTACTTTTTTTTCATTGTTGGTATTGCTCTATTTACCCTTTGCCAACAGCAACCCTTTTGGGTTGTTTCGAAATGGATTTTATCAGTTGATATCTGCACATACCGGATGTGGTTTTACTAACTTAGAGCAGGGAGTGTTGCCGGGATTTCCGTTACTTTCAATTTTAGCTATAATTTTTGCAATGATGATTGGCGGCGGTATTTGTTCTACGACCGGTGGGATTAAACTGATGAGAATTGGGATTATTTTTAAAACAATTTTAATAGAAATTAAGCGTTGGATTATGCCGCCGGGAGCAGTTTTTCGGGAAAAATTTCATCATCTCAATAATTTGTTGGTGAATGACAAAAGGATCAAAGAAGCTTTTATAGTTTTTGTCTTATTTTTAAGTACTTATTTAGCGGGAGCATTGGTGGCTATCGGGTTTGGTTATCCGGGTACGGCTGCCTTGTTTGAATCTGTTTCTGCCACCGCAAACGTAGGCTTGACAATGGGGATAACTGCCCCCGGTATGCCCTCTCTATTGAAAGTGGTTTATATTTTGCAAATGTGGGCCGGCAGGTTGGAATTTATTGCAATTGTTGTAATGATTGGTTCGTTGTTATCATTTTTTAAAAAGTAAAATGAAAAATATAAAAAAAATTTTGATTATTGGCTTAATTTTAAGCGGATTTAGTTTTTTAGTTTATACTCAAAACCAAAGCATAACCTTACAATCTTTAGTTGAGGAGCCGGATAAATATAATCAAAAAATGGTTTTTTTACAAGCAGAGGCAATCGGTGAGCCGCTTACCACAGATACGGGGATTTGGTTAAATTTAGGGTCTGACGGTTATAATGTTGCTGTTTTTTTAGAAGAAAAAGAAATGCTAAAAAAGATTAATTATTGGGGCAGTTACAAGGAAAAAGGAGATATAGTTAGGGTAAAAGGAATTTTTTATAAAAATTGCCCAATTCATAATCAACGAGGAATTCATTTAGTTGATTTAAGCATTGAAAAACAAGGGGAAGAAAGAGAGCATAAAACAAGCCGGCAAAAAAGAAGAATTGGAGTGATTAGTTTGATAATTTGTTTGACAATAGGGATTATTTATTTTATAAAAGTAAAACTATGGCAAAAGAAATAGATAAGATAAGAGATTCATTTAAAAGAGATTTAGAAACAGCAACTGATAAAGAGTCGTTGTTGGGGCTCAAGGTAAAATATTTAGGCAGAAGATCTAAAATCTCTCAACTTTTTTCTAAAATTCCCGGTTTAGCTAAGCCGGAGAGAGGGGCTTGGGGTAAAGAATTAAATATTTTAAAAAATCAAATAAGTGCAGAATTAGAAAAAAAATTAGCCGAAAAATCTCAAAGAGAAGAAAAAATAGATTTAACTTATCCGGCTAAGCATTTGCAAAAAGGGTCAATTCATATCTTAAGTTCGGTGACCGGCCAAATTTGCGCAATATTTAAAGAGTTAGGCTTTGATGTGATTGAAGGCAATGAAGTTGAAGATGAATGGCATAATTTTTCTGCCTTGAATATCCCCTTAGATCACCCTTCCCGAGATGCATTCGATACTTTTTACCTGGATGTAGCAAAAAAAAATAAAAAAAATGGGAATTGGTTGTTGAGAAGCCATACTTCACCTTCTCAAATTCGAATTATGCAGCAAGTGAAACCTCCTCTGGCTGTTATTTCTCCGGGGAGAGTTTATCGTCCGGATGTAGTTGATGCTACTCATTCTTTTATGTTTTATCAGATAGAAGGATTTGCAGTCGGTAAAAACATCAGCTTTGCTGACTTAAAAGGAACTTTGCTTTATTTTGCAAAGCAGTTTTTTTCTCAAGATGTGAAATTGCGTTTTCGGCCTCATTTTTTCCCCTTTACAGAGCCTTCTGCCGAGGTAGATGTATCTTGTGTTATTTGCGGCAAAGATAAACAAGAAAATAAATGCAGCGTTTGCAAAGGCAAGGGTTGGCTGGAGATATTAGGCTGCGGGATGATTCATCCGAATGTGTTGGAAGCATGCAACATCGATAGCAAAAAATATCAAGGTTTTGCTTTTGGGATGGGAGTCGATAGAATTGTGATGCAGAAGTATCAAATAAATGATATTCGGCTTTTTTATGAAAATGATATTAATTTTTTAAAACAATTTCCAATTTAAAATTATGGATTTTAGCTTAAAATTTATAAAACGATTTGTGGATATCAAAGTTTCAGCCAAAGAGCTTGCCAAGCAGTTAACCTCAGCCGGCCTAGAGATTGAAAATTTAAAACAGATGGCGGGTGATTGGGTGTTTTCGGCCGAAGTTACTACAAATCGATACGATTGGTTAGCTATCGTAGGCATTGCTCAAGAGGCAGCTGCCGTATTGGGAAAAAAGATAAAATTAAAATATCCTCAATTAATTATTACTCCTAAAATAAAGGAAAAAAAGATTATAATAGATGATTCAGGAGATTGCTCATATTATTTAGGTAGAGAAATAAATAATGTAAAAATAAAAGAATCTCCGGCTTGGTTAAAACAATTGGTTGCATGCTCCGGTATAGCATCTGTAAACAATATTGTGGATATTACAAATTATTGTATGTTGAAGTGGGGAAATCCTTTACATGCTTTTGATGCAGATAAAATTGAAGGTGATATTTACATAAGGCGGGCAAAAGATAAAGAAAAATTTATAGGTATTGATCAAAAGGAAAGAGATTTAATCAAAGAAAATTTAGTGATCGCAGATCAGAAAAAGGTTATTGCGTTAGCGGGGATTATGGGGGCTAAGAATACGGAAGTTACAGCTGACACTAAAAATATATTTTTGGAAGCTGCTAAATTTTCCCCGGTTGCCATTAGGCATTCATGCCGAGTTGCCGGCCTCGATACGGAGTCTTCTTATCGTTTTGAAAGAAGAGTCTCAGAATTATTTTTAGAATATGCGTCTCAAGAAGCGGCTAATTTAATTGGCAAATTGGCTAACGGTGAGTTTAAAGGTTATTTGAAAGTTGGCAAAAAAACAGAACAAAAACCAAAAGAGATCAGAATAGAGTTGGTTAAGATGCAAGAATATTTAGGAGCTAGTTTTAAAATTTCAGAAATAAAAAAAATACTAGAGGCACTTAATTTTACAGTAAAGGATTATTCTTCCGGCAAAATAAAAGTTAAACCCGCTCTATCCCGTTTTGATATTGAAAGAGAAGTTGATGTTTATGAAGAATTTGCCAGGATTTATGGTTACGATAAGATTAGAGCCAAGGCCCCTTTTTTAAAAACAAAATTAAAAAAAGATTTAGTTTTAGATGAAAAAGAAAATTTTTTCAAAAATAAAAATAAAATAAGAAATTTTATTGCTTTGTCCGGCTTTTCAGAAATCATTACCTATAGCATGGAAAACAAAGAAGAGATTTCTTTGCTTGCCGAGCCGGAACCAACTTACCTTAAAAATCCTCTCCGCAGCCGGGAAAATAGCCTCAGGCCGACTTTGGTTTTAGGGATGATAAAAACTATGAAACATAATTTAAATAGAGGCAAAAATAATTTAATGTTTTTTGAGATTGCGGATATTTACAGAGCAAATAAAAACAACATTGAGGAAAAAATATTTTTATCTTTGGGGGTCAGCGGGCCTCAGGAAAAGTTCTTTTTATTAAAAGGGGCAGTTTCCAGTATTGTAAAATATCTAAATATTGAATTGGTAGAATTTGTGCAAAAATCAAAAAAGAATTTTAATAATTCTCTAGAAGTAATTGTCAATCAAAAACCTATTGGATTTTTAGGAAAACTTAATGATGATTTTAGAGAAAAATTTAGTATAAAAGAGGACTTATTTATTGCTGAGCTTGACCTTAACAAATTAGAAAAAAATAAAAAAGAAAAAATTTTTAAGCCATTTTCAAGATTTCCAATTGTTTGGAGAGATATTAGCCTGGCAATTAGAAAAGATGTAAAATTTAAAAATGTTAGCGAAATAATTCAACGAGAAAGTAGGTTTTTATCCGGGATGAAAATAGTGGATACTTATCAAAGCAAGGACTTGCCAAAAGATTTTTTTACTTTTACCTTGCGTGTTTTTTATCAATCAAAACAAAAAACTTTGAGTTCTGATCAAATAGATACTAGTCATAATCAAATCCGAGAAAAATTGAGCAATCAAGCTGGTGTTATTTTAAGGTAGCTTTTCTTTTAGTTGTCTTGAAAATAAAAAAGAGGATGTTATAATTAATTATACCCTGCCTGTTGCGTTTGGGGTATTAGCGCTACAGCCAACATTAATTTAAAATGATTAAACAAATAGCTAATCCAAAATTAAAAGAACCAATTTTTATTGCAGCTTGGCCCGGGATGGGTGAGGTGGCTTATCGCAGCGCCTTATTTTTAAAAGAAGCGATGAACTTTAAGATGTTTGCGAAGCTGCAAACTGATCCTTTTTTTAAACCGGCAGCCGTAACTGTAAAGGCGGGGGTCACTCACATCCCCAAACCCCCAACCGGTTTGTTTTATTATTATAAAGGTAAAGCAGGCCCGGATATAATTCTTTTCCTCGGCCAAGCCCAACCTCCATTAGAATATGCAGAATTACTTTCTGAGGCCATAATTAAGTTTGTAAAAAAATATAAACCCCGATTAATTTTTACTTTTGCGGCAAAGCCGGAATCTGTCGACCATAAACATAGCCCGGCATTGTGGGTGGCAGCGACTCATTCGGTGATTCTAAAGCAATTTCAGAAAACAGAAGCAAAAATTTTAGAAACAGGTCAAATTAGTGGATTAAACGGCATTATTCTCGGTGTAGCTAAATACAGGGGGCTGCAGGGAGCCTGTATTTTAGCCGAAATTCCTTTTTATACAACTCAAATAGAAAATCCTAAAGCTACAGCTATCGTTTTGGATTTTCTCATTAATTTTTTTAAAATTAAGCTTGATATTTCTTCGATGTGGAAAAGAGCAAAATTTATCGAAAAAGAGATAGATAAACTTATCAGTTACTTAAAAGGCGAAGCAAAGCCGGAAGGCTCCAGCCCTTTGAGTGAAGAAGATGTTAAAAACATTAAAAAAGATTTAGCGGCTTATACGAAAATACCTCAGTCGGTGAGAGGTAAGATAGAGAATCTTTTTAAAAAAGCGAAAAAAGATATAACGGCTGCCAGTGAATTAAAAAAAGAACTTGATGCCTGGAATGCTTATAAAGAGTATGAGGATAGATTCTTAGATTTATTCCGCAACAAAGGAAAAGATAAAGGGACCAATTAAAATGCGGAAGGGGGGATTTGTGTCCAATCTTCGGCGTAAGCCGAAGCTTACCTGTTTACCAATTTTGCTTTATTGGACCCAAAAATTATTTTTTATTTATCTATTTTTTTAAATAGACTTATGGATTTTAAAATAATAATTAAAATGCGGAAGGGGGGATTTGAACCCCCACAGTATTGCTACCACTAGCCCCTCAAGCTAGCGCGTCTGCCATTCCGCCACTCCCGCTAAAGCATTAATTTTTAAATTTTAATTCTGTATTTTTCTATCGACTATGGTCTGTTGACTTTATTGACGGCGGTCGAATATGTATTTACTTTTAGGAAATTTTTTAGCCAAGCCTTTTAATTCAGCGCCGCGGGAACTAATTTGCGCCACATGATTAAAATCTTTGCCTTGATTGGTAATTATCCCTATTGAAATAGTAGGAAAACTAAACTTATTAGTCCCGCCTTCTCTATTTTTAGCTTCAATATAACCTTTTTCCCTGTCTTTTAAATTAAAAAAATTTGGCGAAAAATTATCAAATTTATAAATTATTTCTTTCGCAATAGCTTCGGATTTTTCCAGAGAACTTATTATTACAAAATCATCCCCGCCGATATGGCCGATAAAATCATTAGATTGGCCTTTGGCTTGTAAAGCCTCAACTAACATGCGAGAAGTTTCTTTAATGATTTCGTCTCCTCTGCCAAAACCATAGTAATCATTTAATACTTTAAAATTATCTATATCTATATAAAGAACAGCAAACTTTTCTTTTGTATTTAATTTATTTTCTAATTCTTTATTAATGGAAATGTTACCGGGGAGTCTTGATAAGGGGTTAGCATCAAGGTTTAAACTGGATCTTCTGATCAACATTCGAATTCGGGCAATTAATTCTTGGGGTAAAAAAGGTTTTGTCATATAGTCGTCAGCCCCTGCTTCTAATCCTTTGACCTTGTCCTCGACTTCCCCTTTTCCGGTAAGCATTAAAACCGGTAAATTCATGAGCAAACTGTCTTCTCTTATCTTTTTACAAATCTCATTTCCGTTTATATCGGGCAGCATATAATCTAAGATAAGCAAATCGGGGGCCATCTCTTTTAGTTTAGCCAAAGCAGTATTACCTGTATCAGCTTTTTCAACTATAAATTCATTTTCTAAAGTGGCTTCAATTAGATCAAGGATATCCAATTCATCATCTACAGCTAATATTTTTAACTTATTCATTTTTTTCTTTCTCCAAACTAAAAGAAAAAGTCGTTCCTCGGCCGGGAGTTGATTCAACCCATATTTTTTCTTTATGGCTGTCAATTATTCTTTTTACCAAAGACAATCCCAGGCCGCTGCCTTTAATTGATTTATTTTCCACATCTTTGACTTGATAAAATTCTTGAAATATCTTATCTAAATTGTCTTTCGAAATTCCAAAACCTGTATCAGCTACAGTTATTATAGCTTTTTCTTCATTATTTTTACAGCTAATTTTTATTTTTCCTTGCTCAGGAGTAAATTTAAGAGCATTATTAACAAGATTAGTCAATACTCTTTCTATCAAATTTTTATCCATATAAACAGAAAGCTTATCGGGAGCAGCTAGTCTAATTTTAATATTTTTGGCTTTGCTCTGTGGTTCAAAGAAATCAATAATATTTTTAAGCAAAGGCACAATGTCATGAATAATTATATTAATCTCTATTTTCCCTGATTCAATACGAGAAATATCTAAAAGGGTGTTAACTATATCCATTAATTTATCAACATTTTCAACTACTTTATTTAGTCTTGTTTTCGCTTCAGCCGGTAATTTTCCAAATTTTTCATCTGCCAAAAGGGAGGAAAATCCTTTTACTGAAGTAAGGGGGGTTCGTAATTCATGAGAAACACTAGATATAAAATCTGATTTTGTCTTGCTTATTATTTCTACTTTTTTTAAACTTTTAGCTAATTCTCTAGTTCTGTTATTTATTTTGTTTTCTAAACTTTCTTTAGTTTGATAAATTTTTTCAAATAGATTTATGTTTTCAAGGCATTTTGCCAGGTACATACAAATAATCAAGAATGATTCTTTGGTGGTTTCTTTAATGAAATCAGAAGAAATTAAGTCGGCGAGAACAAAGATTCCGTAAATTTTGTTTGTAGTTTTAATAGGGCAAATTATTATATTTTTTGTATTTAATTTAGGAGCTAAAATTTTACATATTTCAGATTCAGAAGATAATATTTTTTTTTCTTTTAAGTAGTTTTTATTACGATAAATTATATCTGTTATGTTTTTAATATCTGAGGAGGTAAATTCTTTTTTATATATTTGTTCTAAACTTTCAAAATCAAGCAGAAGGCCTTTTCTAAAATCAAACTTTTGAATGAAAGTATCATCTATTTTTTCAAAAAGATCATTTTTGCTTAGCATATGCAAACTAGAGGATATAAAATTTCTGAGCAATCTGAGTTTGCTGACTCGTTTTTCAATTTCTTGCTGGTAAAGTTTCACATCCATATCATTTTTTAAGATAATTTTTGCCTGTTGATCTAATTGTTCCAAAGAATTATTTAAGGAGTCATTTTCTTCTCTTAAGCCTGATATCATTTTTAGTTTTTTTATAATATAAAGGTAAGTGAAAATTATAAATAATATAAAAAATAAAACAAAACCAGTAATTGTTTGTGCAGAAATATTAAGTCCAAGCATTTAACAATAATCCCCCGGTTTCTACAGTAGCATTATGTGTTTCACTATTAGGAAAAAGATAATAATCGGCATAAATTCCGAACATTTCTTTTTTGTGATAAAAAAAGTTATTGATATTTTCAATTTCTTTTAAAGATTTTTCTCCTAAAATTTTCTTGCGGGACAAAGAATTAATTATAAAAAGAAGGCCGTTACCACTATCTTTTATTTCATTTAATTTATTATTTAACTTATCTTTAGAATATATTTTTTTTAAAGTCATTAGATTCCCTTTTTCTTTATTTTTTAAAGTACCTTGAAATAAAAATGAACCATCTTCTAGTATATCAAGGATCGTTAGCAAGCGAAAATCATTTTTATAAGGTATCCCCAGAGGATAATACTGAAAAAGGCGATTTTCGATAAAAACCTTAAATTTTTCTTCAAAAAAATGTTTATAAATATTGATGGCCGGTTGGTTATTTATTTCATAAATTATTTGCTGTTTCTGATTGATTCTGGTTATTTCAAATGGTTTGCCAAAAGGTATAAAATTATGGATTCGAGAAGAAGTAGTATTGATTTTTTCAAAGTTTAAATTTACCAAACCATTGCCGATTCCTTGATATAGCATGAATTGTGGATAAGGAGAATATTTATGTTGGTAGCCGCCGCCGGAAAAATTTACTAATTTCCCCAAAGAACGGTTTAAACCCTCTAAAAAAGATGAAGAGTTTATTTGTGGCGATAAAAAGGATATGAGCCTTATATTTTTGCGCTCGGTATCTTTAAAATGTGACTTTAAGGTGTATTCAATTTTTTCTGAATCTCGAGAACCGATAAATAATTTATCTATTTTGGTATTTTCTTTATTGATGCAACAGCTAATTATCCCGTTTTCAATAATTTTATTTTGATAAATTAAAAAAGGAGCCTGAATTCCGAAGATATTAGGATTTTTTAAAGTAAATTTAAATGTTTTTAATAGGTTTTTAGGGCTATAGTCAGAGGTAAACAAAATAAAAATAAAAGAAGGGTTGGTCTTAAATCTTGCTTTAATCTCCAAAGAGACATTTTTAGCTGCAGCAGTTTCGTCTTTTTGGCTGAAATATACAAAATATTCATTTTTTTCCATATTATTTCAATTTTAACTTATCACAAAGGACCTGATAAATCAATGGGTTAATCTATTTTGGAGTTTCCCCAAAAAATAGGCCTAATTTTCTCTAACTCTATGC
>CAZSDJ010000034.1:0-17094 GCA_964605645.1 uncultured Planctomycetia bacterium | reverse complement strand
AAAAAGAACAAAAAAAGAGCCTACTTTTTTTAATCACAACCGGGCTTATCTTTGGCGGTGCTTTTTCGAACTTAATTGATCGCCTGATGCTGGGTGCTGTAGTTGATTATATTGATTTAAAATTTTGGCCGGTCTTTAATCTATCTGATAGTTGTATTACGGTTGGAGCAATTTTTTTAATTATTGATTCTTTACGAAAAAGATCTTGATGAAAAAAATATTTACAGTTGGCTCAGGCCAAGACAAAAGTCGCCTTGATAAGTTTTTATCATCTCAAATTGCTGATCTTTCCCGGTCTAAAATATCTTCATTAATTAAAAAAGGTTTTGTTAGAACAAATCAACAATCCTTAAAGGGGAGTTATCTGCTTTCAGCTGGTGATAAAGTTGAAATTGAGATACCTGAAACTGCCAAAGGTCTAAGACCGTATAAAAAGACGGTTTTAGTGCTTTGGGAAGACGATCATCTTCTGGCAGTCTATAAGCCGCAAGGATTGGTTGTTCATCCTCACGGACAAAACAAAGATAAAACTTTAGTTAATTCTTTATTGTATATGAAAAAACAGCTTTCTGATATTGATTTAGAAAGGCCCGGGGTTGTGCACCGTCTCGACAAAGAAACCAGTGGAGTGATGGTTTTAGCCAAAAATAATATAACCCATCAAGCTTTAGTTGAACAATTTAAAAATCGAGAAATTC
Source organism: uncultured Planctomycetia bacterium (assembly GCA_964605645.1). Taxonomy (GTDB): domain Bacteria; phylum Omnitrophota; class Gorgyraeia; order Duberdicusellales; family 4484-171; genus PXAH01. The sequence goes on along the minus strand of CAZSDJ010000034.1, from coordinate 16,396 downwards.
AAAAAGAATATTATGCTTTAGTCTGGGGTCAACCAAAAAATGATAAATTCGAAATTAATCTTTCTTTACGCAGAAATAAAAAAAACCGACTCAAGATGGAAGTTGGTTTATCTAATTCAAAAACTGCACACACCAAAGTAGAGGTGTTACGGAGGTCAGACAAGATAGCACTTTTATCAGTTTTACCTAAAACTGGCCGGATGCATCAAATTAGAGTGCATTTAAGGTTTTTAGGGTATCCAATAATTGGTGATAAAAAGTACGGTAAAAAAGACAATTATAAGAATCTTTTTTTACATGCCTACCGGATAAAAATTAAACATCCTGTAACTGGCAAGTTATTAGAATTTAAAGCTAAACTCCCCCAGTATTTTAGGCAATTAATATAAAATACTAGTTGTGAAGGCGCTCTATTGGATTTTAGACTTATCTGTGCTAAAATATTGAGCAATGTATACTATAGAACCAGCAAAAAAGATAAAAGCTAAAATAACTTTACCTCCTGATAAGTCTATTTCGCATCGCGCCATGCTTTTTTCTTCTCTTAGCCCTAGGAAGACAAAAATTCATCCATTTTTAGCAAGTAATGATATCCAAGCAACTTTAGATTGTGTAAAAAAGCTGGGTATAAGGCATTATCAAGATAAATTTTCCAAAGAGACAATTTATCTTCAAGGCAAAGGATTGTATTTTCCTAACAATCAAAATGCAGATCTTTTTGCCGGTGATTCTGGCACTACAATTCGAATATTGTCAGGGTTGCTAGTTGGCCAAAAGTTTAGCTCTACCTTTAGGGCAGGTAGTTATCTAGAGAAAAGGCCGATGGGCAGAGTGGTTTATCCTTTAGCGGAGATGGGTGCAAATATTGATGGAAGGAAGATAAACAAGCAAAAAAAAGAAGAGATTTATCCACCCTTAAAGATCGAGCCTGTCTCTGAATTAATCGGCAGAAGCTATAAACTGAATATAGCAAGCGCACAGGTAAAATCTGCCCTGCTTTTAGCTGCTTTATATGCACAGGGTGAAACTATAGTTGAAGAACTTTACCAGTCGCGCGATCATACTGAAAGAATGCTTAAATCTTTTGGTGCCAATATCAAAATAGATAAAAAGACAATTACCTTAAAGCCGGGAGTTCAGCTTAACTTGCCTGAGGAGATATTTATTCCTGCTGATTTTTCGGCTGCTGCTTTTTTTATTGTTCTCGGGCTTATTTTAAAAAATAGTCAAATAACTATCAAAGATGTTAATCTTAATCCAACTCGTTGTGGCTTGCTTAGGGTCTTACAGCGGATGAATGCAAATATTACTATCAAAAACCAAAACAATGAGCTAGAGCCTTATGGTGATATTATTGTTAAAAGTTCAGAATTGAAAGCAACTAAGGTAGAGGTGCCGGAGATACCGGTGATGATTGATGAGGTGCCGATACTTTGTGTGGCGGCATCTTTTGCCTCAGGCCAAACTCAAATTAAGGGCTTAGATGAGCTAAGGGTTAAAGAGACCGACCGGGTAAATTCGATGCTTTCTAATCTTTCTAGATCAGGTGTAGATATTGTCGATAAAGATAATCATCAAAATGGCTGTCAAATCACAATAAGAGGCAGTGCAAAATATAACGGGGCTGATTTCAACAGTTTTGGCGACCATCGTACGGCAATGAGTCTAGCAATTTTTGCTTTAGCAGCAGAAGGCAAGAGTAAAATAGATGACATAAAATGTATAGATAAATCTTTTCCTGGCTTTATTAAAATAGTTGAGGAGATTACCAGATAATGAAAATACCTTTTTTGAAGTTACCAGAAAAAATTATATTAGTTGGCCTCAATTATAAGGATCATGCTAAAGAAATGGAAATGAAAATTCCTGCTGAGCCGATTATTTTTTTGAAACCAACTTCGTCATTAATTTACAATGGTAATAATATTATTTATCCCGAGGGCGTAAAGCGCCTTGACTATGAAGCAGAGCTGGCTGTAGTCATTAAGAAACAAGCTAAGAATATATCAGTTGAGGCGGCAAAAAATTATATTTTAGGCTATACTTGCCTCAATGATGTAACGGCAAGAAATCTACAAAAAAAAGATGGTCAGTGGACTCGAGCTAAATCTTTTGATAGTTTTTGTCCGGTTGGCCCCCACATTGAAACAGGCCTAGATCCTGGTGCCATAAAAATTCAAAGTTATCTCAACGGAAAGCTTAAACAAGATTCAAATACTTCTAATTTCATCTTTTCGGTTAGTTTTCTTATTTCTTTTATCTCTAAGGTAATGACTTTAAAACCAGCAGATATAATATCAACTGGTACCCCAGCCGGAATAGGGCCGATGCAGAAAGGAGATAAGGTAAGAATAGTTATAGAGGGCATTGGTAGCTTAGAAAACCAAGTGGCTTAATTCTAGAAAGGTATCTTTTTGTGGATTTTTGTGATTTAGTATGGTATATTTAGGTGTGAGTAAGTAGTGTAATAATCGAGTATGATTTTGAAAAGTTGGGAGGTAGAAAAAATGAAAAAGAAAAAAAATTTTACCTTAATTGAGCTGTTGATAACTGTAATTATAGTTGGTATTCTTGCTACTTTTGCAATTCCTTCTTATCGAAATGTAATAGAAAGAGCTAAAGCAAAAACCTGTCAAACTAATTTACAAACTTTGTTGGGTGCGGTAAAAGTTTATGTTCTTGAAGAAGATCGATTACCTGCCACCTTAGGTTACTTACAAGATAAACATCTTGAGCGCAGCTGGGCTAAAATTTTACAAAGAGAAGACGCTTGGAAGATAAAACTAGCTTATTTTATTGTTAGTTTAGATCAAAGAAACATAGCCCTTGCCCAAGTATCAACTTATCCAAATTATCTAAAAGAAGCTATAGCGTTGCGATGCCCTGCCGACGATAATCAGGCAACTTCATCTTATCAATTTGCTTCCGGGATAGCCGGAATAAGTTCGGCAGCTTATAAAAATCTTAACGATAATGCTGTTATTATTGAAGAAACGGCTACGAGACATAAACATTATAAAATGCTTGGATCTACCAACTATGGACAAAAAATAACCAAGGTTGGCAAAATTGTAGGTAACAGCGATGCAGATAATCTTAGTGAAATTGACGCTGTTGATAGTGATAATGATAATGTAGCAGGGCCCGACAATGCTAATGGCGAAACTGGTGACGGTGAATTCCCTGGTGGAGGAGCAACCGACGGTGAATTCCCTGGTGGAGGAGCAACCGACGGTGAATTTTCTGGTGAAAATACAAGCCAGAGCCAAGGTTACGATTATGGTTCCGATGATGGTGACAATGACGACGATAATGATGACAATGACGACGATGATGATGGAGAAGGTCTTTAATGGGGGCAAAGAGTGAGAAGATGGTTCCATAGTTTATTCTGAAACAAATAATAAAGAAATAACTTGAAAGACAGAAAGTATTTATTTTTTGTATTCTTTGCTATAATATCCTTCCTTCTTTTGACCTATTCTTCTATTTTTTCACTTAAAATAGACGATCTTGGTGATAGAGTTTTTTATGCAGTACAAGAGAATAGGTTTGACCCTTCAAGTTTAGTAATAGTTGAGATAGACCAAGATAGTTTGATAAAGACAGACAGCAAATGGCCTTTTAAGCGTATTTTTTACGCACAACTGCTACGAAAACTGCAAAAATACCAACCAAAAGTGATTGGCTTTGATATAGTTTTTGCCGGCAAAAGCGCTATCGAAGCTGATGATCAGGATTTTTCTCTTGCCTTAGAACATTTTAAACCAGCGGTAGTCTTAGCTGGGTTTTTAGGTCAAGAGGGGAATCCAACTTTTCCTCCCAAAGAGTTTAAACGCAATGCAAGCTTTGGTTTTGTTAATGTTCCTTTTAGCCGGGACGGAGTTATCCGTTATACACGCGGTTATTTTGAAAGCAAAAACTTCTCTGATTTTTCCTGGGCTGTTAAGATTGCTTCTCATTTTTACGGCATAACACCCAAAAAAGAGAAAAATCGCCTTCTAATCGGGGATACTCAAATTCCGATAAACTCAGAAGGCGTCTTTCCCATAAATTATTTGTTAAAACCGAAAGATTTTAAAACTATTTCCTTTCATAAATTGCTTTTTGAAGACTTTAACCTGGAATTTTTTTCAGAAAAAATAGTATTAATCGGCTCAGTTTTAGATATAACTCATGATATTCACCCAACTCCATTAGGCAAGATGCCTGGTATATATATACATGCAAATGCAATTTTTAATATTTTAAATCAAAAATTAATCAAAGATTTTCCGATTGGAATTAATTTTGTAGTTCTTTTTATAACTTTAGCATTAATTAGCTGTATTTTTTCCCGATACACTTTTTTACGCCGTGTTTTTCTTTCTTTAGGGGTTTTGCTTTTAATGTTTTGGATTAATCTCATGTTGAGGTTTGTTGGCTTTCAATTTGCCTCGGGAAAAATTATAATTTCTTGTTTGGCGTTTATAGTTATGGGTTCCGGCTATACTTATTTAAATTACCTATTTTCTGTAATTAAAATTAAAAATCGTGCTGTCTGCGACCCTTTAACAGGATTTTATAATCTCCGATATTTTTTTGAACATCTTATTTATGATATGCGAAAAATTTCTAAACCAAAATTCCAAATTGCTATCATCCAGCTCAATGATTTGCAAACGGCTATTACTAAGCTTGATTTTTTTGAAATTAAAACTTTTTGGAAGAGAGTGAATCGGCTTCTTTTTTCTCACTCCAAACTTTGGAGTAATTATTCTAACGAAATAATTATTGGAAAAATCAGCAATCTGGAGGAAGCAAAAAGCATTAAAGAAGAACTTGAAAATTTTTTATCAGAAAATAAAATAAAAACTTATCTAAAAATCGGAATAATTTCTGCCAGTCAAAAAATATTGCAAAAAAATGCTATGACCTATGTGATTGATAGGTTAAACAGTGCCAAGGATGACTTAATTCCTTTTGACGAAAAAAAAATAAACATTCCTGACTACAAAAAACAGCAGAGTTCAGATTTTCTTTCTTCCTTGTATGCAGATACAGAAGAAAAAAACCAATGGCTTCTTTTAACCATTGAAAAGCTAAAAAAAGAAAAAGAGAAAGTAAAAAAAGCTTATCTACAATTAATTACTTCCTTGATAGCAGCTTTAGAATCAAAGGATCCCTATACTCGCGGCCATACCGAACGAGTTTGCAAATATTCGTTATTATTAGCAGATAAAATAAACTTATCAGAAAATGAGAAAGAAAATATTAAAAAAGCAGCTCTTTTGCATGATTTAGGAAAAATTGGTATTTCTGATTTTGTCCTGCACAAAAAAGGTAAATTAAGTGAAACAGAATTTGAGATTGTAAAAGAACATTCAACTACTAGTGCAAAAATTTTAGAATCAATTGATGAATTCAAAGAAATTATTCCTTACATATTATACCATCATGAAAATTTTGATGGAACCGGATACCCCCACGGATTAGCTGGAGATTTTATTCCGTTGGGTGCAAAAATTATTGCTATAGCTGATGTGTTTGACGCATTAATTACCGGAAGAGACTATAAAAAAGCGTTTTCGCCTCAAAAAACTGTAGAAATATTGAAAGATATGAAAAATAAAAAGCTTGATCCAAAACTCGTAGATAAATTTATCGAGGTGCTAAAGAGCCTTCAAATTATCAACTAAAATGAAGAGCTTAACTAAACATTTAACTTTTAACACAGATGAGGAGATAGAATTTATTAATATTACCAGCCAAATCGAAGGATTAATTGCAGAAAGTGAGGTCAAAGATGGCCTCTGCTTGGTAAACGCAATGCATATTACCGCAGCAGTTTTTATCAACGATGAAGAGCAAGGCCTGAAACAAGATTTCAAAGATTGGCTGGAAAAGCTTGCGCCGCGGGACACATCTCTCTATCGACATAATTTAGGTGCCGAAGACAATGGCCACGCGCATTTAAAACGAATGATTATGGGAAGAGAGGCTGTTATTGCTGTAACTGACGGAAAACTTGATTTTGGGCCTTGGGAACAGATTTTCTACGGCGAATTCGATGGAAAGCGTTCAAAAAGAGTGTTAGTGAAAATAATTGGAGATTAAAGGAAATCAGTTGTATTTTTTCCCGCCTTATTATATAATTCATTAACTTATTTTTAAGAAAATATTATGGAAATTCCACCGCAATACAATTCAAAGCAAAGCGAAGGTAAGATTCTAAAAAAATGGCTGCAGGGCTCATTATATCATGCCGAAAAGAATCCTGACAAAAAGCCCTTTTCAATTTTGATTCCGCCGCCAAATATTACCGGTATTCTTCATATGGGCCATGCCTTAAACAATATTATCCAGGATGTTTTAATCCGTTACCAAAGGATGCTGGGCAAAGAAGCGCTCTGGATGCCCGGCACAGACCATGCCGGGATTGCCACGCAAAATGTAGTAGAGCGGTCCTTGGCCAAAGAAGGTTTAACCAAGGAGGATATCGGCCGAGAAGAGTTTCTGAAACGGCTTTGGTCTTGGCGCAATCAGTACGGGACAACCATCATCGATCAATTAAAAAAAATCGGTGCTAGTTGTGATTGGCAACGTTTGCGGTTTACGATGGATGAGGATTACAGCCAAGCGGTGCAAGAAGTTTTTTTGCAACTTTTTAAAAAAGATCTTATTTATCGAGGCAATTATATTATCAATTGGTGCCCTCGCTGCCGTACTGCACTTAGCGATGAAGAGGCTGCGCACAAAGAAGTCGATGGCTGGCTCTATTACCTGCGTTATCCGGTAATTACAAAAAATAAAGACAAAAAGCAAATAATTGTTGCGACCACTCGTCCTGAGACAATGCTCGGTGACACCGCTATTGCAATTAATCCTAAAGATAAAAGGTACGCTTGGCTGCGCGGCGCAAAAATTATATTACCGATCGTTGAAAAAGAGCTCCCCCTGATTGAAGATTCGGCAATAGACCCTGAGTTTGGCAGCGGTGCAGTTAAGGTTACCCCGGCTCATGATCCGGTCGATTTTCAATTAGGCAAAAAACATAATTTAGAATTCATAAATATTATGAATGAAGATGGAACTTTAAACGAAAATGTACCCGAGGACTTCCAGGGTATCGATCGTTTCGAAGCAAGAGCAATGCTGATAGAGCTTTTAAAAGAAAAAAAATTGATCGCCAAAAAAGAACCCTACAACCTTGGTGCCGGCCATTGTTATCGTTGCAACACAATTATTGAGCCTCGAATATCCTTGCAGTGGTTTGTGAGGATGAAACCACTGGCTAAAGAAGCGATCAAAGCTGTTGAAAAAGATCAGATAAAATTTCATCCCTATCGTTGGAAAAAAGTATATTTAAATTGGATGTTTAATATCCAAGACTGGTGTATCTCACGGCAAATTTGGTGGGGGCACCGGATCCCGGTTTGGTATTGCAAAGATTGCTACAATCCGGAAACTGGTCAAAAAAAAGGGATTATTGTTGCCAAACAAGAACCGGTTCAATGTCCTGGTTGCGGCAGCAAACAATTAGAACAAGATAAAGACGTATTAGATACTTGGTTCTCAAGTTGGCTCTGGCCTTTCGCTACTTTTGGTTGGCCGTTTCAGAAACAAAAGACAACAGGCGACAAACGACAGATGAAGAATAAAGAAGATTTTGAGTATTTTTATCCTACTGATACCTTGGTAACAGCGTCGGAAATTCTTTTTTTCTGGGTAGCAAGGATGATTATGGCTTCTTTGCAATTTACCAAAAAGATTCCTTTCTCTGATGTAATCATTCACGGTACAGTTAGAGACGATAAAGGGATAAAAATGTCGAAATCATTAGGCAATATAATTGATCCTTTACAAATTACCAATAAGTACGGCGCAGATGCCCTGCGTTTCTCTTTGATGTTTTTAGCTGCTTCCGGTTCCGATGTTTATTTATCTTCTGATAAATTTTTAATGGGAAGAAATTTTTGCAATAAAGTTTGGAATGCCAGCCGCTTTATTTTAACCAAGCTGTCTGAAAATAATTTAGAGATAAAAGAACTTGATTATCAGCTTGAGGACCAATCTGATGCCTGGATTCTGGATCAACTTAATCAAACGATTTCTCTTTGCTCAGAGTATCTTCAAAAATACAGGATCGATGAAGCTATCAAAAGCTTGCAAGAATTTTTTTGGCATGCTTTCTGTGACTGGTACCTGGAGATCATCAAAGATAATTTTAACCCTGCCAAAGCTAAAAATTTAATTTTTATTTTATTATCTTCTTTAAAGTTGCTTCACCCGATCATCCCTTTTATTACGGAAGAAATTTTTACAATCATTAAAAAAAATACTCACTTAGAACTGGAAGACTCGTTAATGGTATCTGGTTGGCCGATCCCAAAAAAAATTAATATCAATCCAAATCAACTCGATCTGTTTAAAAAAATAATTGAAAGTGTAGATAAAGTTAGAGACTTAAGGGGCGACCTTGGCCTGGGCCAAGAAAAAATAGCTTTAGAAATTAAAATTAAGCCGGAACTAAAAGGCATCTGGCAAAAGCAAAAAAAATGGTTCTGCCGTTTAACCGCAGCTGAGCCTGTTGATACAGTCGATAATTTAGAACGAATTTTTTATCAAAATCAATATTTAGCTATTAATTTAAAAATTAACTTAAAAGATCTAACAAAATTTAGCCAAGCTCTGGAAAAAAAGATCAACAATTTAACGAATTTAATTAAAAAGACAGAAAAAAAATTAAAAAACAAAAAGTTTATTGAAAACGCACCCGATAAAATTGTAAACAAAGAAAAAAATAAAAAAATAGATTTTTCAAACCAGCTTCAACGTTTTAAAAAATTAAAGGATGTAATCGCTTAATATGCTTAATAAAAAAATCAAACAAATTATTCAAATGGCTTTCTCTGAAGATAAGCTGCGGCAAGATAAAACAACCCGGCTAACTGTTCCTAAACAGAAAAAAGGCAAGGCAATAATTATTGCTAAAGAAAAAGGGATTTTTTGCGGCCGAGAATTAGCAGCTTATATTTTTAAAAAAATTGATCCGCAAATAAACATTAAATTCTTTAAAAAAGATGGGGACAAAATTGCAGCCGGTGAAAAAACAGTTATAATTTCCGGAAACCTGCAATCAATTTTAAAAGGAGAAAGAGTCTCTTTAAATTTCTTGTCTTTATTGTCGGGGGTTGCCACCACAACCAATCTCTTCGTAGAGCAAGTTCAAAAAACTAAGGCAATAGTAAAGGATACTCGCAAAACTACCCCCGGCCTGCGTGAACTTGAAAAATATGCAGTTTCGGTAGGAGGGGGGATTAACCATCGTTATAATTTAGCAACCGGGATCATTATTAAGGATAATCATCTCAAAGCAGCGGGGATAATCGACAAAAACAAGAAAGTAAATCATTTGCTTCTTAAGCAGTCTTTGGCTAAATTAAAAAAGAAAACTAATTTTCCAGTTGAAATCGAAGTAGAAACTTTTAATGAATTTACCGAAATTGCCAAGCACCGGCCGGATATAATTATGCTTGATAATTTTTCAAAAAAAGATTTAAGAAAAGCCGTTGACTACCGCAATAAAAATTTTCCCAAAATAAAACTGGAAGCATCCGGGGGGATAAAACTAAAAAATATAAAAACAATAGCTTTAACCGGTGTTGATTTTATATCTATTGGCTCAATCACCCATTCTCCCAAGGCCCTAGACTTTTCCCTGGAACTTATTTAAATTACGTAATGTAGCTGATGCATGAGTTTAAACTAAAAAGTAAATTTAGGCCAACCGGCGACCAGCCGCAAGCAATTAAAAAACTTTGCCAACGAATCAGAGCCGATAAAGCTTATTCAACCTTACTGGGGGTAACCGGTTCCGGGAAAACTTTTACCTTGGCTGCAACTATTGAAAAAATTAACCGGCCAATTTTAATCATTTCTCACAATAAGACTTTAGCCAGCCAACTTTATGCTGAATTCAAAGATTTTTTTCCGGAAAATGCAGTAGAATATTTTGTAAGTTATTATGATTATTATCAGCCGGAAAGCTACATCCCCCAAACTGATACCTACATTGAAAAAGATGCTTCAATAAATGACCGCCTCGACCGCCTCCGGCTTTCTGCAACAAGTTCTTTACTTACCAGAGGTGATGTAATCGCTGTGGCTTCTGTTTCCTGTATTTACAATCTCGGCTCGCCGGCAGAATACCGTGATTTTGCTTTTTACCTGAAACAAGGCAATCACCTCTCCCCAACTGAACTTTCTTATAAATTAGTAGAACTTCAATACCGGCGCAATGATTATGATTTTAAAAGAGGAACCTTTCGAATCAAGGGCGACGTGGTAGATATTTATCCGGCTTACAGCCAGAGGGCAGATCGAATTGAATTCTTTGGTGATGAAATTGAACGAATTTATGAATTTGACCCGTTGAGCGGGAAAAAAATAACTGAATTAGAAGAAATTGCAATTTATCCGGCTAAACATTTTCTAATTGAAAAAGATAAAGCGGCGGCAGGGGTAAAAACAATTAAACAAGAATTAGAAGAACAGCTAGTTCATTTGAAAAAACAAAATAAATTACTGGAGGCTCAGCGCCTGCGGCAACGAACTTTGTTTGACATCGAGATGCTGAACGAATGCGGTTGGTGCCATGGTATTGAAAATTATTCGCGTCATCTAAGCGGCCGGCCAACAGGCTCAAGGCCGTACTGCTTAATAGATTATTTTTCCAAAGATTTTATTACCATTATCGATGAAAGCCATGTAACCATCCCCCAAATTCGCGGGATGTATTTAGGTGATAAGTCGCGCAAAGAAACTTTAGTTGAATATGGGTTCCGGCTGCCGTCCTGCCTGGACAATCGGCCGCTTCGTTATCAGGAGTTTAAAGATCTAAACCGGCAAACCATTTTTGTATCGGCAACACCGACTAAGTATGAAATAGGTTTATCAGAATCAAAGGTGGTTGAACAAATTATTCGCCCGACCGGCCTGCCGGATCCAAAGATTGAGGTTCGCAAAACTAAAAATCAAATTGATGATTTAATCAATCAAATTAAAAAAAATATTGAGGCCGGCCAGAGGACCTTAATTACAACCTTAACTAAACGAATGGCTGAAGAACTTACCGAATACTTAAAAGATGAATCTTTAAAGGTTGCCTACATTCATTCAGAAGTAGATACTTTACAACGAACTAAAATATTACGCCAGCTGCGCCTCAAAGAATTTGATGCTTTGGTAGGGGTCAATTTATTGCGCGAAGGCCTCGATTTACCGGAGGTATCTACTGTCATCATTCTCGATGCAGACAAAGAAGGTTTCTTGCGTTCGGCTACTTCTTTAATCCAGGTAGCGGGGCGCTGCGCAAGAAATGTAAACGGAAAAGTAATTATGTATGCGGATACGGTTACCAAATCGATGCAGAAAGCAATCCGGGAAAGCAGCCGCCGCAGAAAGATTCAAATTGAACACAACCAAAGGCATCAAATTACTCCCAAATCAATAGAATCAGCAGTAAAAGAAGGGATTGAGGTCTACTTAAAAGAAGAAGAAAAAATATACGAACAACTTGGCTTAGAAGATCAAGAAGCAGGTCTCCATCAAGCCGTCGCTCAACTGGAAAAAGAAATGTATATTGCTGCAAAAAACCTTCATTATGAAAAGGCAGCTCAACTCAGAGATAAAATTAAGACTTTGAAAAAAGCTATCAACAAAAATAAATCCTGATAAAATATTAGAAAAAGGAGAGAGGATGATCGGAGTAGATATTGGCAATACAAATCTAAAAATCGGAAAATTTAACAAAACTCAACTGGTAAAAGTCCATAGCCTGGAAAATAAAAAAATTACTAAAAAGAAAATTAAAGAAATTTTATCTGAATTTAAGAAAGATCAAACAATTTTTATTTGCTCGGTAGTGCCGGAATTAAATTATCTTTTTTCTAATTTAGAAAAAAATATAAAAATTATCGGAAAAGATTTAGAGGTGCCGATAAAATCTAATTACAATAAAAATCAGGTTGGCAGCGACCGCTTGCTGGCTGCTTATGCCGCCAAACAACAAAAACCATTACCACGCTTGATCCTTGATTTTGGTACCGCGATTACTTTAGATTTTCTATCCGAAAACGGAGATTATTTAGGCGGGATAATTTTAGCGGGGATTAATTCGACCTTAACAACTTTTAAAAATTGTGCATTGCTTCCCAATCAAATTAAAATTAAAAAAACTAAAAAATTAATCCCCACCAATACTGCAGAAAGCATTAACAAGGGGCTAAGCCAAGGTTTTAGCTTGATGATTAACGGCTTAATTCAGCAATATCAACAAAAATTAAAACTGGGCAAGCAAGATCAAGTATTGGTAACCGGCGGTGATTTTTCAATCTTAAAACCGCACTTGACCTTTAATTATCGCTATCAGAAACATTTGGTTTTACAAGGTTTATTCCACTTATCACAAAAATATTGAAAAAAGACTTGACAATTAGCCCCAACTTAGTAAAATAATTAGCACTCTTACCCAAGGATTGCTAATTTAAACAATTTATAATTTTTAAAGTATTAAGGAGGTGTAGGATGAAGGTTAAACCATTAGGTGACAGAATTTTGATTAAGCCTTTAGAAGCAGAGGAAAAAACTTTAGGCGGGATTGTAATTCCGGATACTGCGAAAGAAAAACCACAGCAAGCAGAAGTAGTCGCAGTTGGCGAAGGCAAGAAAAAAGAAGACGGTTCGGTTATCCCCTTAGCTTTGACTGAAGGGGATCGTGTTCTTTACGGAAAATATTCCGGTACTGAAATTTCAATCGAAGGCAAAGATTATCTAATCGTAAAAGAAGAAGATATCTTGGGAATTGTAACATAAGTTAAGGAGGTAACAGATGGCGAAACAATTATTATTTAACGAAGAAGCACGCAGAGCAGTTTTAAGGGGAGTTGAACAATTAGCTAAAGCAGTGAAGGTTACTTTAGGCCCAAAGGGAAGAAATGTTGTTTTAGAGAAAAAATTCGGCTCACCGACAATCACCAAAGATGGTGTTACTGTCGCTAAAGAAATGGAAGTGGAAGATCCTTTTGAAAACATCGGAGTACAGCTAATCAAAGAAGTAGCGGAAAGAACTTCTGATAGCGCCGGTGACGGGACAACAACTGCTACAGTGTTAGCGGAGGCAATTTTCAAAGAAGGCTTAAAGAACGTTGCAGCCGGAGCAAACCCGATGATCTTAAAGAGAGGTATTGATAAAGCAGTGGAAGCTGTAGTTGCCTCAATCCAAGGCCTTTCCAAAACAATCCAGGGCAAAAAAGAAATCGCTCAAGTTGCCACAATTGCTGCTAATGGCGATGCACAAGTAGGCGAATTAATCGCCGATGCTATGGAAAAAGTGGGTAAAGACGGTGTAATTACGGTGGAGGAAGCAAAGTCAATGGCAACTACCTTAGATACTGTAGAAGGGATGCAATTTGACCAAGGTTATCTTTCTCCTTACTTTTCAACCGATACCGAAAAGATGCAAGTAGCTTTAGACGATCCTTACATCTTAATTCATGAGAGTAAGATATCAAATTTAAAGGCAATGCTCCCCTTGTTAGAAAGCGTTGCTAAGGCCGGCAAACCGCTAATGATTATTGCCGAAGACATTGAGGGTGAAGCATTAGCAACGTTAGTTGTAAATAAAATCAGAGGAACCTTATCTTGTTGTGCGGTAAAAGCACCCGGATACGGTGACCGCAGAAAAGCAATGCTTGAAGATATCGCAGCCTTAACCGGCGGTAAATCGATATCAGAAGATCTGGGGATAAAGTTAGAAAACGTAACCCTGGAAGATTTAGGTAGAGCAAAGCGAGTAAGGATAGATAAAGAAAATACTACAATTGTTGAAGGTGCCGGTAAAAGTGATGACATTCAAGCCAGAATAAAACAAATTAAAACTCAAGTTGACGAAAGTGATTCTGACTACGACAAAGAAAAGTTACAGGAACGCTTAGCTAAACTTGCCGGTGGAGTTGCCGTGATTAATGTTGGTGCTGCCACTGAAACTGAAATGAAAGAAAAGAAAGCAAGAGTGGAAGACGCGCTCCATGCGACTCGCGCTGCTGTAGAAGAAGGGATTATCCCCGGCGGAGAAGTGGGCTTGCTTTATAGCATCCCGGCATTAGACAAGGTGGATGCAAAGGGAGAAGAAAAAACCGGTGTTGACGTAGTTAGGCGCGCATTGGAAGCACCAATCCGTCAGCTCGTATTCAACGCCGGAGTTGAAGGCTCAGTTATCGTGGAAAAACTAAAGAGTGAAAAATCTCCGCGTGGGTTTGATGCTGCAAACGAAGAAATTGTAGACATGTTTGCCAAAGGTATAATTGACCCGACTAAAGTTGCCAGAACTGCATTGCAAAATGCAGCTTCAATTGCATCATTGTTGGTCACTACCGAGGCACTGATCGCCGACAAGCCGGAAGAAGAAAAAGGCCCGGCTGCCGGTGGCGGGATGCCCGGCGGGATGCCCGGCGGAATGGGCTACTAAGCCAAACTAAAAGAAATCAAAAAAGGAGGATTGCTTTCATAGGGCGGTCCTCCTTTTTTTTGTTTATAATTACTTCCGCTTGTGTTATAATCTTACAAATTAAACAGATTATGAAAAAAGACGATTCATTACTTACAAGTTTAGTTGCCAACAATCTCCAAATTGGTTTATTTCGTTATTGCCTGGTGCCGACTGAAAAATTCTTAGCTTTTAATCAAACTTTTCTCGATTTGCTTGATTGCCCGCGGGCTACATTACTATCGAAAGAAATCAATATTCTTTTTTCCGCAGAAAGTGATCAAGCTATTTTTTTTAATTTACTGAATCGCGGTGGCCCCGTTAAGTTATTTCATACTAAATTAAAAGATAAACAAGATCAAGACCATTGGGTAGCAATTTCAGCAGCCATTGTCTATACCGAAGACAATCAAAAAGTGGTTGAAGGTATCCTTCAAGACATTTCGCATCAGAAAAAAATGTACGACCACATCTTTGTGGAAAAACATTTTCTCGAAAATCTTCTCGACAACCTTCCCGATGCAGTTTATTTTAAGGATATCGAAAACAGAATTATTAAGGCGAATAAATTTTATATTCAAGGTACCGGCCTGCCTAAAGAAGAAATCATGGGTAAAACTGATTTTGATTTCTTTTCCCCGGAACAAGCTCAAGAAATGTTTAATGATGATCAAAAAGTAATTAAAACCGGCAAACCTTTGGTCGGGAAAATAGAAAAGACTACTCTTTCTGATGGCAGTAAAAACCAGGTAATAACTACAAAGATCCCGATGCGCGACAAGCAAGGCGAAATTATCGGTACAATGGGGATCACCCGTGACATCACTGCACACGCCAACCTCGAAGAAGAAAAATTTTCGATGATTATTAACACCTTAGAGGTGTTAGGTAAAGCTTTGGAGTTACGCGACCCTTATACTTTTAATCACACTCGTTTTGTGGCAAAAATCGCCCAAGAGATAGCTGCGGAGCTGAAGTGGGATGCGCATCGCCTCTTAGGGGTAAAACTTGCCGGAGAACTCCATGATTTGGGAAAAATTGCAATTCCGATCGATATCTTAAACCGGCCGGGAAAACTTTCTGATCTCGAGTATAATTTAATCAAAGAACATTCCCAAAGTTGTTACGAATTAATGAAAGATTTTGCTTTCCCCTTTCCTCTTGCAAAAGCGGTATACCAGCATCACGAACGCATAGACGGAACCGGTTATCCGCAAGGCCTAAGCGGTAAAGAAATTTTAACGGAAGCAAAAATTTTAGCTGTAAGCGATGTGCTGGAGGCGATGACTAGTCACCGGCCTTATCGGGAAGCTTTGGGTGTTGAAACTGCCAAGAAAGAATTAAAAGCAGGCAGGGGTTCTCGCTATGATTCGGAAATTGTTGATATTGCCATAAATTTAATTGAAAAAAATAAGAACAAACTTTTTTGGAAAAATTAAGAAGATTGTAATTATAAGTGCGAAAGTTAAAAGGCAAAAACACCTGTTATTCTTCGCGGAGGCGGAGAATCCAGGGGAAAGCAGGTTTTGGATTGCCCTTGACAGACGTGCTCTCTGAGCAGCTCGCTTGTCAAGGACAATGACAGCAGGGGCGCAGAGGCAATGTCTCTTCCCGGTGTCATTCCCCGGCTTGACCGGGGAATCCAGAAAGACGGTTGATGTGGAAAAACTAATAAAATTTACTTGCGTTTTTTTTTAATTCGTGATATAAACTTGCCTTACGTTAACACAGCTAATAACTAAAAATTAAAAAAATAAAGAAAAATGAAAGAAATAAAAATATTTGCCAGAGCCGGCCAGGGAGCAATCACCACCGCTGCGATATTAGGCGAAGCTCTTTTTCATGAAGAAAAATATTCTTATGCCTTCC
>CAZSDJ010000033.1:0-17794 GCA_964605645.1 uncultured Planctomycetia bacterium | reverse complement strand
TACGAAGTTAAAACTTAACTTTTATTTCTTTTTCTTTTTAGCTGCTTTTTTCTTTGTTGCCTTCTTTTTCTTTGTTACTTTTTTCTTAGCTGCTTTTTTCTTTGTTGTCTTCTTTTTCTTTGTTGCCTTCTTTTTTGCTGCCATCTATACACCTCCTTTTTGGACCCAACACTATTGGGTTGCCTATACTATTAATTTAACAAAAATTATTTTAAATGTCAACCGTTTTAAAAAAAATTTTAAAAAAAATAATAAATTATTTTTTGGCGAGATTAATTTTTTTTGCTTGGCGCCAAAGATATTCTAAATTATAAAACTTTCTTGTGCTTTCGGTAAAGATATGCAATATTACATTTGAAAAATCAACAAGTATCCAATTATAAGTTTTATCAACTTCTGAATGTTGAACTTTTATTTTTTTTTCTTTGCTCTTTCGTAAAACTTCATCGTATATTGCTTTTACTTGAGTTGTACTATCGGCTGAACAAATCACATAATAATCACAAATATTACTAATTTTACTTACATCTAAAATTAAAACATCATTTGCTTGTTTTGTGAGAGTAAATTCTGCAATTTTTTTTGTATCTCTTAAACCCGTTGTATTTTTTGATTTAATAAGCACCTCCTCGCAATGACAATATCTTTAACTTTTTATTATCGTTTTAATTTTTGTAGCTAATTCACTATCTAGATTTCCTACGGCTGATATAGAAATATTTCTAAAATTAAAGAGCTTTTTGGAAAAATCCCTTATTTGATAAGGCTCAATCGCTTTAACTTGTTCTTTTATTTTTTCTAGACCTTCGATATTATCCAACTTGATATAACTCTGGGCAAAATAAAACATCCTGCCTTGCGACTGTTCTAAGCTCATAGATAACTGCCCCAGAAAATAATCCTTAGCTCTAGTTAGCTCACTTTTAGCTATTGGCTTATTTTTTACTTTGTTGAGTTCTTTTTTAATAACTGATAAAGCTAACCCGATATTTTCTTTATCCAAACCAACTTTTATTACGAATGCACCGCTATCTTTAAATTTTTTTACAGAAGTTGAAACAGCATAACATAATGATCTTTTTTCCCGCAGACTTTCAAACAAACGACTGCTCATATTTGCACCTAAAATAACATGAAGAAGTTCCTGAACTATTCTTTGATCATCTTTATAACATATACTTCTAAAACCTAGATGGAGATGGGATTGTTGGGTGTCTTTTTTGTCTATTTTTATTTTTATGCCATTAAGCGTATCCGGTTTTTTCTGCTGTATTTTTTTTCTTTTGTTTTTAATTTTATTTCTTATTTTTTCTTCTATAAACTTTTTTATTTTATCAACCGAATAATCTCCAGAAAACGAGATAACTATATTTGAAGGAATATAAAAATTATTTTTAAAGTTTATTAAATCCTTTCTGGTTATTTTTCCGACACTTTCTTGACTGCCGATAATATCTTGGCCCAGTGAATGATTTTCCCAAAGAAGGTTATCTAAAATAGTTTCGGCACAAGAACCGGGAAGATCGTTGTACATCTTTATCTCTTCTAAGACAACATCCCTTTCTTTATTAACCTCAGAAGATAAAAGTGAAGGATTTAGCACCATATCTAAGAGTATATCTAAGGTAACTAGGGTATTTTTTTTAAGAAAGTGGGCATAGTAGGCAGTCATCTCTTGAGAAGTAAAACCGTTTAAGATGCCGCCGCGGCCCTCTATGGCTCTTTTTATTTGTTTATGGCTATATAAACGGCTACCCTTAAAAAGCATGTGCTCTAAGAAGTGAGCTATGCCTTTTTGCTGCTTTTTTTCAAAACGAGCCCCGGTTTTTAAGAAAATCCCCAGAGAAGCTGTTTCAAAATTAGGAAAAGGAGAATAAATTAAATTCAGCGGACCTATTTTTACTACTTTGTGCATAAAGGATGGATAAAACGTTAGTTAGCTTTTTAGCTTTCTTACATAATTTTCTAGTTTTTTTAAAAAGTTTTTTTGTTTATAGTTTTTATCAATAAATTTCACAATTTCACTTCCGATAATAACCCCATCAGAAAATGAGCTAATTTTTTTAACTTGTTGATTATTATGAATACCAAAACCAACACAAACAGGAGTATCGCTTATTTTTTTAATTTCCTTAATGTGGGAAACTATATCGTTATATTGCAAAGCCTTAGGCCCGGTGATCCCTGTAGATGAAATATAATAAATGAATCCTTTTGAATTTTTAGTTATTTTTTCTATTCTCTCCTTTTCTGTAGTAGGGGTAATAAAGAAAATTGGATCGATATTAGATTTCTTTGCATAATTTTGATATTCTTTACTTTCTTCAAACGGTAAATCAACTATAATTGAACCCGAAATATTATTTTCTTTTAATTTTGGGAAAAAATTATTAAATCCATATCTAAATATTGGATTATAATAAGACATGATTACAACCGGTATTCTTATTTCTTTTTTAATGTTTTTAATGTTTGAAAAGAAAATATCGAAAGTTATCTTTTGTTGTAAAGCGGTTGTAGAAGCTTTTTGAATTATCGGCCCGTCGGCAAGAGGATCAGAAAAAGGAAAACCCAATTCAATAATATCTACACCTGCATTTTGAAGAGCAAGAAAGATATCGTTTGTATAAGCTATTTTGGGAAAACCAAAAGAAAAGTAAGCGATGAAGGCTTTTTTATCTTCTTTTTTTAATTGTTTGAATTTTGTTTCGATTCTCATATTACAGTCCTAAGTCCAAGGTCCAAAGTCCTAAGTCATTATTTAATATTATTTTTTTTTAACATAGGACGTAGGACTTCGGACTAAATTTATCATTTATGACATTTGCGCACTATATCGAGGTCTTTGTCTCCTCTCCCCGATAAGCAAAGTATAGCAGTTTTACCCTTTGCTAATTTAGCTAATTTTTTAAGGTAATAAATAGCATGCGACGGTTCAAGCGCAGGGATTATCCCTTCTGTCTGTGATAATAAGTTAAAACCTTCTAAAGCTTGTTTGTCAGATACTGCTTTATACTCTGCTCTGGCGATAGATTTATAAAAAGAATGTTCAGGGCCAACCCCGGGATAATCCAGGCCGGGTGCTACTGAATGAGCATTTTTAATTTGTCCGGATTTATTTTGTAATACATAAGATTTTGAACCTTGGAACACCCCCGGTTTTCCTTTTACTAATGAAGCCGCACTGAAGCCGCTTAAGCCAAATCCGGCTGCTTCCACACCGATAAATTTAACTTTTTTATCCTTAAAAAAAGGATGAAAAAGCCCAATTGCATTACTGCCTCCTCCCACACAAGCTAATAAATAATCAGGCAGTCTATTGTTAATTTTTAATATTTGCCTGCGGGCCTCCTTGCCAATTACAGTTTGAAAATCTCTTACAATTTGCGGATAAGGATGCGGGCCGACTACTGAACCCAATAGATAATAAGTATCGGATACATTTGTCACCCAATCCCGAAACGCTTCATTGCACGCATCTTTTAAGGTCTTTGACCCGGTTGTAACGGGGATAACTTTGGCGCCCAGGATTTGCATTCTAAAAACATTTGCTTTTTGCCTTTCTATATCTTCTTGCCCCATATAAATATCGCAATCAATCCCCAACAGAGTTGCTGCGGTTGCAGTTGCAACTCCGTGCTGGCCGGCACCGGTTTCAGCTATTATTCTTTTTTTACCCATAAACTTTGCTAAAAGCCCTTGGCCTAGCGCATTATTAATTTTATGAGCACCGGTATGGAGAAGGTCTTCCCGTTTTAGATAAATTTTCATCCCTATTCTTTTACTCAAAGATTTTGCATAATACAAAGGAGTGGGCCGGCCGGCGTATTGAGCAAGCAACAGCTTGAATTCTTTTTTAAACTTTTTATCTTTGTTTATAGCCTGATATGAATTTTCTAATTCTTTCAAGCAAAAAGATAAAGTTTCGGGGATAAATTTTCCGCCAAATGGGCCAAAATAACCATTTTTATTAGGTAATGACATTTTTTACCTTTCCTATAAAATCTTTTAATAATCTTTTATCTTTTTTCCCTACAAGCTCCTCTATCCCGCTTGCTACATCTACTCCATAAGGGCAAATTTTTATCACTTTTTTGACATTATCCGGAGTGAGGCCTCCCGAAAGGATTATTCTTTTCCCGGTTTTAATTTCTTTTTTTACAAATTTAAGACACGTTTCTGATAAAGTTTTTTTATTTTTTTGTTTTTGGTGATAAGGGATATCAAACATTAAAGCATCTAATCTTTGATAACGATCAATGCTTTTAGGTGAATCATCCGGAAAGTAAACTTTAATCACTTTAAATTTATGCTTAAACTTAAAAAAATTACAATAGCTTGCAGTTTCTTGACCATGGAATTGTAAGGTATCAATCCCGGTATCTTTGGCAATATCTAAAACTTCTTCTTTGGTTTGATCCATGAAAACACCTACCTTTGAGAGAAAAGGGCCCAGAGAAAAAATGATTTTTTTAGCTAAAGCTATTTTTACATAACGCGGGCTCTTTTTAGTAAAAATAAAACCTAATGCATCGGCGCCTAACTTTTGGGCTAACTGTGCATCTTCTAAATTAGTAATGCCGCAAATTTTTATTCTAATCATAATCTTTAAAAAATTCGAAATTTTAAATCCGAAATATGAAACAATTTTTAAAATTTAAAATCTAAATAAATAAAACAACTATTTTGAAAATTAAAACATTCGATATTGTTTCGGATTTCGATATTCTAATTTCGATTTAATAACAAGAATTCCCCATTAAATATCGATATGTAATTCTTTTATTTTATTTTCAATGTTAGCTGCTTCCATAAAAGCATGCCCTACTAACATTGCATCAACGCCGAGGCCTTTTAAAACTAAAACATCTTTAAGACAGTTTATCCCACTTTCTGAAACCTGGACAACTCCATCCGGGATAAAAGGGAGTAGTTTTCTTGAGCGGTTAATATCTATTTTTAAAGTATGGAGGTTTCGATTGTTAATTCCAATAATATCAACTCCAATTTTTAAGGCTCTTCTTAATTCTTTTTCTGTATTTACTTCTGTTAACACATCAAGGCCTAATTCTTTAGCAAATTCATAAAGATCTTTTGCCTTCTCAAAATCTAAGATGCTCATTATTAATAAAATAGCATCAGCACCAATAGCTCTGGCTTCTAAAATTTGAACCTGATCTAAAATAAAATCTTTTTTCAAAACAGGCGTAGTGGTTTCTCTTTTTACTTCTTCAATATAGCTATTTTTTCCGAGAAAAAAATCTTCCTCGGTTATAACTGAAATTGCGTTGACTTTGCATTGATCAAAGATCTTCGCTAATTTAGTTGGAGAAAAATCTTTTCTTAAAATTCCTTTGGAAGGTGAAGCTTGTTTCATCTCAGCGATCAAAGATATCTTATTCTTTCTTTTTATCGCTTCTTTAAAAGAATTTGGTTCACTTGCATTCTTTGCCAATGATTCTAATGCTTTGACATTTTTCTTCAGCACCTCGATTCTTTTCTTTTTACTCTCAATTATCAAAGATAATACTTTATGCATTTTGATTTAAAAACTCCTTAAATTTTTCCAGTAAATCATAAGCTTTGTTGCTATCTATAATACTGGCTGCTTTGATAACTCCTTTTTTAAAATCTTTCACTTTTTTTAATATATAAAAACAAGCTGCCGCATTGGCTAATACAATATCTCTGGCCGGGCCTTTTTTCCCTGTTAATACGCCTTTGATAATCTCTGCACTTTTTTGAGGATTATTACTTTCTATATCTTTTAATTTTATCTTTTTTAAACCAAAATCTTTTGCTGTCAAATTGAGCTGCTTAATTTTCCCTTTATTTAAAAAACAGGCTTGAGTGGATCCCGTTAACGATATTTCATCTTTTAGGTCTTTGCCAAAAACTACCAATGCTCTCTTTAGGCCTAATTGCTTTAGGACCTTTGCCAGCGGTAAAACAAGTTCTCGGCTGTAAACACCGAGAAGCTGAAAATTAGAAAATGCCGGGTTAGATAATGGCCCTAAAATATTAAAAATAGTCCTAATTTTTAGCTGCTTTCTGATTTTGGCAACTTTTCCTAACGCCGGATGATAAAGCGGAGCATAGAGAAATCCAATACCTATTTCGTTTATTGCTTTTTCCATAACTTTAGCACTAGCATCAATTTTTACACCTAAATGTTCCAGCACATCTGCACTGCCGGAGCTAGAGGACATTGCTTTGTTACCATGTTTTGCAACTTTTATGCCAGAAGCTGCAACTACAAAAGCAACTGCTGTAGATATATTAAATTTATTTACCCCGGAACCGCCGGTGCCGCAAGTATCAAGAACCTCTCTATATTCATCCTCTATCCCTAGAAAGCTATTATAAATCTTTATTTTTTTAGCTCGCTTTCTAACTACAGTTGCTGCAGCTGAAATTTCTTCTTCAGTTTCTCCTTTTATTTTTAAAGCCGTAAGGAAAGACGCAATTTGAGAGGGAAAAAGTTTTTGATCAAAAATTTCTTCAAACACTTTTTCGGTTTCTTGAAAGCTCAAATTCTTGTGAGCAACTAATTTAGCGATAATGTTTTGAATCATAAAATTGATTTTATTTTTTAAGATATTTGTAAAAAATTAGCTAAAACTGCTTTTCCCTGTTTTGTAAGGATAGATTCCGGATGAAATTGAACCCCAAACACAGGGTGCCCTTTTAACTGGACTGCCATTATTGTATTATCTCTGGTTTTTGCACTAATTTCAAATTTATTCGATAAAGTTTTCTTATCTAAAACTAAGGAATGATAACGAGTAGCAGGAAAAGGATTTTTTATCCCTTTGAATATCTCTTTTTTATTGTGGTAAATTAAAGAAATTTTACCATGCATAATTTTTTTTGCTTTTATCACTTTTGTCCCAAAGTAATAACCCAAACATTGATGCCCCAAGCAAACTCCCAATATTGGCAGTTTCTTATAATATTCTCCTATCAAACTAAGGCTAATCCCGCTATCTTGGGGGCGGCCCGGCCCGGGAGAAATAACAATTTTATTAAATTTAATTTTTTTCAAATCCGTTAAATTTACTTTATCATTCCTAAAACAAATTGTCTTAGCCCCTAATTCCTGCAAATATTGCACAAGATTGTAGGTGAATGAGTCATAATTGTCGATAACTAGTACTTTCATTATTTTTAATAAGTCCTAAGTCCAACGTCCGAAGTCCAATGTCTTAATTCTTAAATATATTTATTCTGACTTAGGACCTAGAACTTTGGACATAGGACAAAATCACTTGATGCGTTTTATGTTTGCTCCCAACTTTTTAAATTTTTTCTCGATATTCTCATAGCCTCGGTCAATATGATATATTCTTGAAATCTTACTTTCTCCTTCGGCTGCCAAACCAGCAATTACCAAGGCAGCAGATGCTCTTAAATCAGAAGCCATTAATTCAGCCCCTTCTAGGTTATTTTGCCCTTCTATTATAGCATAAGAACCGGTTTTTTGGATGTGTGCCCCCATTCGATTTAATTCAGCCACATGCATAAAACGATCCGGATAAATTTTTTCGTTGACTAATGAAATCCCCCTTGCTTTAGTCAAACAAACCATAAATTGAGCTTGCAGGTCGGTAGGAAAACCCGGATAAGGCAATGTTGTAATATTAGTTGCCTTTAATCTCCGAAGTGGTTTTAACTTAATCGACTTATCTTTATTATTAATTATAATTTTGGCGCCAATTTTTTTAACTACATCAAAAACAGCACTAAGATGCTTTATATTAATTTTTTCTATCTCAATGTTTGAGCCAGTTGCCAAAGATGCTGCAATAAAGGTACCGGCTTCAATGCGATCTGGTATTATTTCAAATTCAGAACCGCCTAAATTAGATACTCCTTTTATTTCAATAGAAGGAGTGCCAAAACCTTTTAGGTCTGCACCTATTTTTCTTAAAAATTCTCCCAAAGTTTTTATCTCCGGTTCACAAGCTGCATGTTCAATCAAGGTGTCACCTTTAGCTAAAACTGCAGCCATCATTACGTTTGCTGTTGCCAGAACCGAAGAACCAAACGGGCCGCCTAAATAAATATGATTTCCTTCTAACTGCTTTGCGTGAGCTTGGCAATAACCTTGTTTGATAAAAATATTTGCTCCTAATTTTGCTAATCCTTTAATGTGTAAATCTACAGGACGCGGGCCAATAACGCAGCCTCCCGGCAAAGCGACTTTAGCTTTTTTTGTTTTTGCCAAAAGAGGCCCCAGGCAGCAAAAAGAAGCCCGCATCGTTTTTACTAATCGATAAGGAGCTACATACTTTTTATTTTTTTTCGCTTTTATTATTAAAGTATTATTTTTAAAAACTATCTCTTTTCCTAAAATTTCTAAAATTTTTATCATCGTAATGATATCTTTAAGATGAGGTACATTTTTGATAACACACTCTTCTTCGGTAAGCAAAGTTGCAGCCATAATCGGTAAAGCTGCATTTTTTGACCCGCTAATCCGTACACTCCCAGAAAGCTTTGATTTTGCTACTAAAAATTTATCCATGATTACTTTTTTCGTAAGATTACACCGCGCCAATTTTTTCCATGATCTTTAATCCATTCTATAATTTGATAATGACCGTTTAACTGAATTATTTTTTGCAATAGCTCCTTCTGGTTATAGCCAAACTCTATAATTAAATAGCCTTTTTGCTTTAAATATTTATGTCCACTTTCAATTATGATCCGCAAAAGCCTAAGGCCGTCTTTGCCGCCGTCTAATGCTAATTTTGGTTCATAATTTAGGCTGCCTTTAATGTTTTTGCTTTCTACATAAGGCGGATTACTGATAATTAAATCGAAACTCTTAAGCTTAAACCCCGAAAATAAATCTGAAACTATTGCTTTAACCTTTGATTGCAATTTAACAGAATTACTTTTAGCTAAAAATAAGGCCTCTTGATTTAAATCAGAAAGGTAAACTTTTAATTTACCTTTAAATATTTTCTCCAAACTAATCCCGATATTACCGCTTCCTGTGCATAAATCTAAGACCAGTTCTACATTATTACCGCAAATAATGTCTTTAGCTTTTTCAACTACAATTTCTGTTTCCGGCCTCGGTATTAAAGTTTCTGAATTTAATTTAAAAGTATTTCCAAAAAAATCCTCTTGGGCAAGCAAAATTGCTAAAGGGATCCCCTTTAAATGATTATCTTTAATCTTTTCTAATTCTTTTATTTGCCGATAGCCTAACTTTTGGCTGTCATCTAGGTAAGCTAGGGTCCTTATATTAAAACTTTTTAAAATAAAGTTTAGCTCTGATAACGTAAAATATTTTCTATTGACTTTATACCAATCCTTTATTTTCATATATTTTTTTTCTTTCTTCTGTTGCCAATGGATTAATAATTTCGTCTAAATTACCTTCTAAGACTTGATCAAGCTTATAAATTGTAAAATTAATTCTATGATCTGTTACTCTTTTTTCGCCAAAATTATAAGTACGAATTTTTTCGCTTCTTTGACCGCCACCTACTTGTGTTTTACGAAGTCTACTAACCTTAGAAGTCTCTTCTTCCATTTTTTTCTCCATAATCTTTGCCTTTAATACCCTTAGAGCTTTTGCTCTATTTTTTATTTGTGACCGTTCATCTTGACAGCTTACTACTACCCCGCTAGGGATATGAGTTATTCTAACTGCAGAATCTGTAACGTTAACATGCTGGCCGCCTGCACCTGAAGCCCGATAAGTATCAACTTTTAAATCATCAGGCGATATTTTTAATTCTACTTCTTTAGGTTCAACTAATACAGCAACTGTTACAGTGGAGGTATGAATTCTTCCTCCGGATTCAGTAGCAGGAACACGTTGAACTCGATGCACTCCACTTTCAAACTTGAGACGCGAATAAGCTTTTTTGCCTTTAACTGAAAAAACTATCTCTTTTAAGCCTCCAACTTCAGTTAAATGCGAACTTAAAACTTCAATAATCCAATTATTTTTTTCTGCATATTTGGAATACATCTTAAAAAGATCATTGGCAAACAAAGATGACTCTTCACCGCCAGCCGCAGCTCTAATTTCAATAATTAAGTCTCGCTCTGGTTCGTTGGCTTCAAAAAGTTTGTTTTCTATTTTTTTGGCAATATTTTCAACTTTTTGGCTGACCTCATCTAATTCAGATTGAGCTAAATCTTTCATCTGGCCGGTTTCTTCTTCTTCAACCATTTCTTCCAACTGCTTTTTTTCTTTTTTTAAATTTACTTCTTTTTCGATTAGTCTAATTAAATCTTTTAGGTAGGAATATCTTTGAGCTAGTTTTTTGTAGCGAGGCCTGTCATTTAAAACATCCGGCAAGGAAAGTTTATGCTCAATTTGGCCATATTCTTTTTTTAATTTTTGCAGATCAACTTGCATAGATAAAGTCCATAGTCCATAGTCCAAAGTCCAAAGTCTAAAGTCTAAAAATATTGACTTAGGACATTGGACTTAGGACTTATTATCTTTCTTTTTGTATTTTTTGTAAAATTTATCGACTCTTCCTTCAGAATCAACAAACCTTTGTTTCCCGGTAAAAAAAGGATGGCACTTAGAACAAATTTCTACATTTATAGTGTCTTTTGTAGAGCGAGTATGCACAACATTGCCACAAGCACACATAATCGTAGCTTTCCTATATCTTGGATGGCCTTTCTTTTTCATCTTCAATACCTCCATTTCAAATTAGTCCTTAGTCCTAAGTCCAAAGTCTAGGAAAATATTGACTTAGGACCTAGGACATTGGACTATGATTATATCACTTTTTCTCTAAAGTAAGAAGGAATTCTATGTTGTTTTGGGTTTTCGATAATTTTTGAATGAGAAGTTCAAGGGCTTCAGCAGAACTCAATTCATTTAATCCTTTTCTTAACAACCAGACCCTTTTAAGTTCATCAGGGTTGATTAACAACTCTTCTCTCCTTGTGTTTGACCTTTTAATGTCAATTGAAGGGTAAATTCTTTTTTGAAAAATTGTTCTGTCCAGTGTAATTTCCATATTACCTGTGCCCTTAAATTCTTCAAATATTACATCATCCATGCGAGACCCGGTATCAATTAAAGCTGTTGCAATTATAGTCAAAGACCCTCCTTCCTCTTCGGCTCTAGCTGCACCAAAAAATCTTTTTGGCTTGTGCAGTGCATTAGAATCTACACCTCCAGATAAAATTCTACCTGAATGCGGTTCAACAATGTTATAAGCTCTGGCTAGGCGAGTAATTGAATCAAGAAGTATTACAACATCTTTTTTGTGTTCAACTAATTTTTTTGCTCTTTCAATAACCATTTCTGCTACCTGAATATGCCTTTGCGCCGGTTCATCGAAAGTAGAACTTATTACCTCTCCTTTGACTATATTTTCCATTTCTGTTACTTCTTCCGGCCTTTCATCAATTAATAACACCATTAAAGTAACATCAGGATAATTATTCATAATCCCATTTGCTACTTTTTGAAGAAGAACTGTCTTGCCGCTATAAGGCGGCGCAACAATCAAACCGCGCTGCCCTTTTCCAATTGGACATAACAAATCCAAAACTCGAGTAGAAAGAACTTCTGATTCTGTCTCTAAAATTAATCTTTCTTTAGGATAAATCGGAGTTAAATTATCAAAAAGAACTCTATTTCTGGCTTCTTCAGGATTTTCAAAGTTAACTGCTTCTACTTTTAATAAAGCAAAATATTTTTCACTATCCTTGGGAGGGCGAATTTGCCCACTTACCGTATCACCTGTTCTCAAAGAAAATCTTCTAATCTGAGAAGGAGACACATAGATATCATCCGGTGAGGGCAAATAGCTATAATTTTTGGAACGCAGAAAACCAAAGCCCTCGGGAAGAACTTCCAGCACCCCATCTCCGAACATAAATCCTTTTTTTTCAGCTTGGGCTTGCAAAATTTTAAAAATAAGATCTTGTTTCCTCAAGCCGCTTACTCCATTGACATGAAGATTTTTAGCAATCTTATTTAACTCAACCGACTTCAACTCCTTTAAAGTACCTATATCCGCAGTCTCCTCACCCCTTTTTTCCTTTTTCTTTAATTCTGGTTTATCTTTTGCCACAATAAATTAACCTCCTTTTCTAAATTTTTTAAATCTGAATTATTTTCTAAAACAAAATCTGACTTTTTTTCTGATTCGGTAATTGGTAAATACAAAGATAATCTTTGCTTAATCTCTTGATCGCAAAAATTATACTTTTCTTTTAAGCGTTCGATTAAAATATCATTTTTAACCTTTATCAAGATATTTTTATCGAATATTTTTTCTAATTTTTTCTCAAAAAGAAGCGGTATTTCTGTAACGCAAATATTTTTTTCTTTATTACTTTTAAGCCACTCTCCTAAAACTTTAATGATTGCAGGGTGAACTATTTGTTCTAACTTTTTTAATTTATTTCTATCTGCAAACACTACTTCCGCTAGTTTTTTGCGTGATATTTCTTTGCCCAATTTACTTTCCGGAAAAGTTTCTCTGACTTTTTTATAGATTGGATGCTGATGGTCTTTATAAAATTGATGAATAGTATAATCAGAATAAAAAGTCTTTGCTCCTTTTTTTGCTAATATTTCCATAACAGTAGTTTTGCCGCTTCCAATTCTGCCAGTTAATCCAAATTTAAACATTTTAAATTTTAGTTAATTAAATCTGTGTAGAGATTTAGGTATTTTTTTGCAGCTTGTTGCCAAGAAAAATCTTTAGCCATATTATTTTTTACAACTGTATTCCATTTTTTCTTATTTTTAAATAAATTTTGCGCTTTCTTTATCGCTTTAGATAAACTATCTTTACTATAATCTTTTAAAATAAATCCGGAACCCCCCTTGCTAACATCAGAAACCGTATCTGCTAAGCCTCCAGTTAAATTTACCAAAGGGATGGCCCCATATTTAAAACTAATTAACTGAGATAGGCCGCAAGGTTCAAAGCAGGAGGGGAGTAAAAAGACATCTGATGCTGCATAAATTTTATGAGCTAAAGATTCATCAAAATCAATGCATAAAAAGAATTTATCTTTATTATTTTTATATTTTTTTTCTAATATTTTATGATATTTAGGCTCCCCTACTCCTAAAATTATCAATTGTGATTTATCTAAAATCAAATCAAGGTTTTCAGTCAAAATATCAAGCCCTTTTTGTTCAGTAAGCCTACTTACCATCCCGAATAAAAGGCAATCTTTGTTCTTAGATAAACCCACATCCTTCTGGAGGCTAATCTTATTTTCTAACTTATTTTTTAAAGAAGTAGCATATTTCTTATATATAAAATCATCTTTTTTAGGATTCCAAACATTTGTATCTATTCCATTTAAAATTCCAACTAAACTATTCTTCTTTTCTTTCAAAACCCCTTCGAGGCCACAACCAAATTCTTGTTTTTGAATTTGTTTTGCATAAGCCGGACTGACTGTTGTAATAAAATCGGAAAAAATAATACCGCCTTTCAAAAGATTGATTTTTCCATAAAACTCTAAAAAATGCATATTGAAATAATCCCAAGAAATATCTAAGTGTTCAAAATGTTCTTTATCAAAAATTCCTTGAAATACTAAATTATGAATTGTAAGAATAGTTTTTGTATTTTGAAAAAAATCATCAGTTTTATATAAAACTTTTAAGTAAAGGCTAACTAAAGAAGTTTGCCAATCATTATTGTGAATAATATCTGGAGAAAAATTAAGTTCTTTTAATATTTTAAGAATTTTCCGGCAAAAAAAAGAAAATCTTTCTAAATTATCCGGATAATCGCCTTTCGGGGTCGTATAAAGATAATCTCTTTTAAAAAAATAATCATTTTTAACAAAAATAATATCAACACCTTGCTGGCTAACCATACCGAATTCATCAAAGTGCTTATCCATTTTAATATCTTTATACCAGGGCATAAATATTTTAACTTGATGGCCTCGTGCAGATAAGCTTAACGGTAAAGCACCACTAACGTCTGCTAAACCGCCTGTTTTTGCAAAAGGATATACTTCTGAAGAGCAAAATGCTATATTCATATTTCTTTTACTTCGGCCCAATTTTTCCCTGTTTTAATATTAACCTTAAGAGGTACAGATAAACTGCAACTATTCTCCATTTTATCTTTCAATAGCAAAAGCATTGACTCTAAATCATTTCTTTCTACATCAAAAACAAGTTCGTCATGAATCTGCATCATCAGTTTTGCATTTATTTTTTTTGTTTCTATTCCTTCATTGATTTTAATCATTGCTAATTTAATTATATCTGCACAACTACCTTGAATTGGCGCATTCACAGCTTGCCTTTTCGCAAATTCCTGTAGACGAGGATTACCGCTATTAATTTGAGATAAATTTCTTTTCCTGCCAAAAATTGTTTCGGCATAACCTTTTTTTTTAGTTGTTTTGATTACTTCCTCTATGTATTCCTTTACATTTTTGTAGCGTTTGAAGTAATTATCAATAAAATTTTGAGCATCTAGAAAATCAATCCCTAATTCTTTTGACAATCCGTAAGGGCTCATCCCATAGACTATCCCGAAATTCACCTTTTTAGCAATACTTCTTTGTTCATCGCTTATATCTTTTTCTAAAATATCAAATAATAATGAAGCGGTAAATTTATGAATATCTAAATTATTCTGAAAAGCTTCAATTAATTTTTGATCTTTTGAAATATGGGCTAAAATTCTTAATTCAATTTGAGAATAATCTCCGCAAATAATAGCTCCTTCTTTGTATGAAGGGATAAAGGCTTTTCTGAGCTGCGAAGAAAATTCACCCTTGATTGGAATACTTTGCAAATTAGGTGAAGATGAAGAAAGCCTTCCGGTTTGAGTCCCAGTTTGATGAAATTGCGCATATAATTTGCCCCCAGAAGCTTTTACTTTTTTAATTAGCGGCAATAAATAAGTAGTTTTTAATTTATTTAATTCTCTATGTTGTAAGATATCTTTTGCAATTGAGTGCTTAAAAGCTAATCTTTTGAGGACTTCTTCGCTTGTTGAAAAACCTGTCTTTGTCTTTTTTAGAGGTTTAATCCCCAAATCATCAAATAAAATTTCTTGAAGTTGTTTAGGAGAATTTAAATTAAACTCTTTTTTTACTGCTTTAAAAATTGTTTTTTTTATTTCACTTATATTTTTATCAACTTTTACTAAAACTTTTTTTAATTGTCTTATATTGACAGCTATCCCTTCTGACTGCATTTTATAAAGTATTTTCACCAAGGGCATCTCAATTGTATAAAATAATGTATCTAATTTTTCTGTTATTAATTTATCGGCCAAGACAGTATGCAATTTTCCTATAAAATACGGATACGATTCCAGATCAATTTCGGAATAATGTTCTCCCAAAAATAAAGCTGTCAGAGAGATTAAACTGTAATCAGAAATCGAAGAATCAACTAAATAAGAAGCTAGTTTTACATCAAAAATTTTTCCACTAATATTTATTCCGGGATGTTCCAGTAATTGATTTTTAAAATTAAATGTTACCTTTTCTATAGAATAATTTTCAAGGATTACTTTGAATTTTTTAACTTTTTCCTTATATGTTACAGATTGTTTAAAATCATAAATATAAATATAATCTTGACTGGTAAAGTATACAAATGGCTTATCTTTTTTGATCTTAGTTTTATCGTATTTTGAATTATTATTTATTTTTATTTTATCAGGTTTTGGCTTCTGAAATATTTCGTCATTATCTATTTTAAATTCTAATTTAGAAAAAATATCAATTAACTTTTCTTGATTAGTTTTTTCTTTTTTAAGTTCTTTTAATTTAATGCCTAATTTCGGCTCTGATAATTCTGCCAATTCTTTACTTAAGATGATTTGATTTTTACTTTCTCTTAACTTAGTTGCCTCTTTTGCTTTTAATTTATCTAAATTTTTAAAAATATTATCAATATCCCCAAATTCTTTAATTAACTTTGTTGCTCCCACTTTCCCAATCCCTTTAGCACCGGGGATATTGTCAGAAGCATCTCCTAATAAGGAAAGATAATCAGCCATATAACAAGGTTTAAATCCATATTTATTAATAAAGTCTTTTTGTTCGTAAATTTTTTGTTCCCGATAATTATAAACAGAAACACTTTTTTGCGATAAAAGCTGATAAAGATCTTTATCGGAACTAGCCACCACCACTTCCATATCTTTATTAACTGCCTGCTTAGTTAGTGAAGCGATAACATCATCTGCTTCGTAGTTTTCTTTTTCAATTATTTTGACACCTAAAGCTTTAATTAATTCGCGGATAATTGGAAACTGAGATTTTAATTCATCCGGTACCGGAGGCCTTTGTATCTTGTAATCGCTATATTTTTTTTGACGATGAGTTTTCCTGGATACATCAAAACAAACACCGATAAAATCACATTTTTCATTTAGAATGATTTTTTTTAAAGTTCTGTAAAACCCATAAACTGCTCCGGTTGCAAATCCGGACGAATTACTAAGCTTTATTGCAAAATGGGAGCGGTAACATAAAGAAGTGCCGTCAATTAAATATAATTTTTTGTTAGGCATCAATATTTAGAAATTATGAATAAAAGGGTGGTACTACTTACCGTCTTGAGACAACTCTTCTTGGCTAATACGATAAACAGCCGTAAGTGCATTCTTTAATCTTTCTGCTGCTGAAAGATAATCATTATTCCTCATATACTCTAGCGCGTCTTTAGTATTAGTGAGAGCGCTTTGCCTTAAATTAAAATGCTTGGATTTCTTAATTATTTCTCTTGCTTTTTCTTTAATCTTTGGGTTGGTGGGGTTTAATGAAAAAAACTTTTCCAATTCTTCTATCGCACCTAGATAATCTTTTTCTTGGAAGGCTCTTTCTCCTAATTTAAAATATAATTTTCTCTCTTCCGCTACCTCTAACCTCTTTTGTTCTCTTTGCTTGGTTATCTTTCTAGAAAGATTAGCAGCTTTTTTCGCAATAATTTCTTTTCGAATTTCCGGATAAGTCCCTAATTTTAGTAAATGCTGCCTTGCCACTTCTCGCCAATAATCGCCTTTTGTACCTTGAAGATATCTTTTTTTCCAATAATAAGTTGCTTTTTTAATATTGCCTTTTTTTTCATACACAAAAGCTAAATTCGTATGAGCCGCCATAAGATCAGAGTCCATTTCTAAAGCCTTTTTATAATACTTTTCGGCTCGGTCTAATTGTCCCTGATTTTCAAAAATTACCCCAATATCATTATAGGCTTGAGCATAAGTAGGATCTAGATCTACAGCTTTTTGATAAAAAGATAAAGCGCGGTCAACATCACCCAGCGATTGAAACTTATAACCTTCTGACCTATAATGCTGAGCTTGAGCAACAAGCATATCATTAGGCTGGGCTTGAGAATACAATAAAGGAAGGCAAATAAGAAAAGCGATTAATATAACTCTCATCCTTTTTAACTTTAACATAGTAGAGATATTCTGTCAAGATTGTAATTAAACAACTTATTTTTGATTTTCATTTAATTGTTGTTTATTATTTCTTAAAGATTTACTTTCTGCATCTGCCTTCTGCTTATAAAGGTAAGCTAAAAAAATCGATGTTAAAAAAAATGTAATTGTTAAAATTACAGTAAATTTTACAAGCAAAGAACTCGTTTTGGTGCCAAAAATAGATTCGACTCCGCCTAAAGCTTCAACTAACCCGCCGCTCCTTCCTCGCTGGATTAGAATCATCCCAATTAAAGTAATCGCTACCACAATGTGGAGAATTAAAACTATTTTATACATAACTTACCTTCTCGTATAATAAGTTAATATTCGTTCTTTATATTTAAGAGAGATCCTTGTATCAT
>CAZSDJ010000032.1:12290-18141 GCA_964605645.1 uncultured Planctomycetia bacterium | reverse complement strand
T
Organism: uncultured Planctomycetia bacterium; assembly: GCA_964605645.1. Classification (GTDB taxonomy): domain Bacteria; phylum Omnitrophota; class Gorgyraeia; order Duberdicusellales; family 4484-171; genus PXAH01. The sequence continues at coordinate 18,140 of CAZSDJ010000032.1, read as the reverse complement.
TACTGCATAGAGTTAGAGAAAATTAGGCCTATTTTTTGGGGAAACTCCAAAAAAGAAAAAGTTGTAGCTAGTCTGTTATTTTTTAACTTATTGCTTATCTTTATTGTTTTTGTTATTTTTTAGTTTTTCCGGGTGGTGTTTTACTATTTTTGCATCCACCATATAAATTACATCTTCGGCAATATAAGTTGCATGGTCACAAATTCTTTCCAGATGGCGGGAAATTAAAATCAGGGGTACAGCTCGGGGGCCGCAACTGCCATCTTTTACTATATAATCATCAACTAATTCATAGTAAACAGAATTTCTTAACTTATCGGCCTCACTATCAGCTAAAATCACTTTTTTGGCTAAACTTTTATCCTTATTCACAAAGGCATCGATAGTTTCTTTAACCATCTGCCGCGCTAAATCAGCTAATTTGGGGATATCAATTAGAGGTTTAACTAAGGGCTGGCCGGCAATTTGTAAAACACGCTGACAGATATTTACTGCTAAATCGGCAATTCTTTCTAACTCAGAATTTATTTTCATCCCCGTAGTTAAAAAACGTAAATCTATCGCTACCGGCTGGCGGGTAGCTAGAAGCTCAATTGATTTTTCTTCTATTTCAAGTTCTATTTTATCAATTTTGGAATCAGCTTTAATCACCTCTTTTGCTAATTCTTTATCTTTATTTTTTAAAGCCTCAATTGATAAACGAATAGCCCCTTCGGTTAAAGTTGCCATCTTCAAAAGTTGTTCTTTTAAACCTTTTAATTCTTGATCAAAATGCCTTTCCATTGTCCCCCCCCCTTATTAACCAAACCTTCCCGTTATATAATCTTCTGTAACTTTCTTCGCAGGTTTAGTAAAAATTTTATCTGTTATGTCATATTCTATCAAATCACCAACCATAAAAAAAGCAGTATAATCGGCAATCCGGGCCGCTTGCTGCATGTTATGGGTTACAATTACTATCGTATATTTTTTCTTTAAATCTAAGATAAGTTCTTCTATCTTTCGAGTTGATGTAGGATCCAGCGCAGAACAAGGTTCATCCATAAGTAAAACTTCCGGTTCTACTGCTAGGGCCCTGGCAATACACAATCTTTGCTGCTGGCCCCCTGAAAGTCCTAAAGCATTATTTGGAAGCCTGTCTTTTACCTCCTCCCAAATAGCAGCATTTTTCAGGCTTTTTTCTACCTTTTCTCTTATATATTTTTTATCTTTTATCCCGTTTACTTTCAGGCCATAAGCCACATTTTCAAAAATTGATTTAGGAAACGGATTCGGTTTTTGAAAAACCATGCCAATGCGCCTTCTGACCTCCACTACATCAATCTTAGAACTATATATATTTTCCCCATCTAAATTAATTGTACCTTCCAAGCTAGTATTTGGTATCAATTCATTCATGCGATTGAACAATCTAATTAAAGTAGACTTACCGCAACCGGAAGGCCCGATGATCGCAGTTATCTTATTTTTTTTAATATCCATAGAAACATTTTGTAAAGCAGATTCTTTCCCGTAATAAAAATTTACATCTTTAACTTCTATCCTGATGTTATCAGCCATTTTTTCTCCTTTGTCTTTGCCTGATTATTATTGCCAAAAAAGATACCGATAAAACTAAAACTAAAAGCACAAAAGCACAGCCATAGGCGATTTCTTTTTGTTGGACCGGATGTGTTCCTTCGGTCATCAGGCCGTAGATATGATAAGGCAGCGCCATTACTTCAGAAAAAAGCGAGTTAGGATAACCGCGCTTATAAAGGGTTGCTGCCGTAAAAATTATCGGTGCTGTTTCACCCGCAACTCTACCTACACTCAAAATAACTCCGGTTAAAATTCCCGGTAAAGCCGGCGGAATTACCGCTTTTTTTATCGTCTTCCAGGGAGTTGCCCCTAAAGCAAAAGAGGCTTCCCGATAAGATTGAGGCACTGCTAACAGTGCTTCTTGAGAGGCAGATATAATTTGTGGTAATACCATAATCCCTAAAGTTAAAGCCCCCGACAAAATTGATACACCAAAGCCAAAAAACTTAACAAATACAGCTAAACCAAACAAACCGAAAACTACAGAAGGAACTCCCGCTAAATTATTAATGCTAATTCTGATAATATTTATAATATAACTTTTCGGGCTGTATTCACACAAATAAATTGCAGAAGCCAGGCCAAGCGGAAAAGAAAAAACGATAGCCCCTAAAACCAAATAAAAGGTCCCCACAATTGCCGGAGCAACTCCGCCGGCAGTCATCGCATCTTTCGGCGGCTGGGTTAAAAACTGCCAAGAGATGGCGCCAGCCCCTTTTGCAACAATAAAATAAATAATTGTCCCTAAAAATAAGAGGGTAATTAAAAGCAGCAAAAATAAAAAAGAAAATCCAATTCTTTGCGTAATTATTTTCTTCATCTTCCTAATCCTAATTTTATGCGAAAGCGGCGGCTAATCAATTCCGCAATTATATTAAATACAAGAGTAATTAAAAAAAGAATAAGGCCAATCGCAAACAACGCATGATAATGGTTGCTGCCCAACACAGTTTCTCCCATCTCCGCGGCGATGGTTGCAGTCATGGTGCGAACCGGCTCAAACATTGAATGAGGGATAACTGCTGCACCGCCTGTAACCATCAATACTGTCATCGTCTCACCCACAGCCCGGCTCATCCCTAAAATTATCGCTGTAGAAATTCCCGAACCGGCTGAAGGGATTATTACTTTAGTAAGGGTTTGCCAACGGTTTGCTCCGGTTGCAAAAGAAGCATAACGAAAGCTTTTAGGAACAAAACTTAAAGCGTCCTCGGAGATACTGCAAACGGTAGGAGTTGCCATAATCCCCAGCATTAAGCTTCCGGTAAAAGCAGTTTGGCCTACAGGCAGCCCTAATGCTTTTTGCAAAAAAGGAGCTACTATCACCATCCCAAAAAATCCATAAACAATCGAAGGCACCCCGGCTAAAATCTCAATTAAAGGTTTCAATATTGTTTTTTGCCGATTCGAGGCAATCTCATTAATATATAAAGCGCTGCCCACCCCCAGGGGAACACAAATAAATAAAGCCCCGAGAGTAACTGCAAAAGATCCTAAAATTAAAGGTAAAATGCCAAAATCAGGCGGTTCATAAGTTGGGTACCAGTATTTTCCGCCTAAAAATTCAAGAAGGCCTACTTCTTTAAATATAGGTAAACCTTCTTTAAATAAGACAAGGGTGATGCCTACTAAAAATATTAATGAAGCAAACGCTAAACCTGCAAATAAATATTTATAAACTTTTTCTTTCTTCATATAACAGATGTCCTCTATTTACTTAAAAACAATCCTCCAAAAACGGATGGCAGGTTTTACCTACCATCCATCCGGAGGGTTTTAATGAGTAACGGTTATTTCAAACCGACATAACCTTCTTTTTCTGCTAATTTTTGGCCTTCTGAACTAGTTACAAAATCAAGATACTTCTTAACCTCTCCTTTGGCCGGGCCATCGGTATACATAAATAATGGCCGCGCAAAAGAATATTCACCGGAACGAACCGTATCCTTACTGGCTTCAATACCATTGACATCAACACCTTTAACTTTGCTGGTCAAATGGCCAAGCCCCACATAGCCGATTGCACCCGGAGTTTTTGCCACCGTAGTTGCCACTGCCTGGTTTGATGCTTGCAATAATGCATCCGGCCGTACTCTTTCTTTGTCTAAAGCTAACTTGTTAAAGGTTTCAAAAGTTCCACTAGCTGAATCTCTTGAGATTACCACAATTTGTCCGCCAGAACCGCCAACCTCAGACCAGTTAGATATTTTACCGGTGTAGATATCCTTTATCTGTTGTTTAGTCAAAGCTTTTACCGAATTAGAAGGATTAACTACTACTGCAATCCCATCTAAGGCAACGACATTAGCTTTAGGATCAACCCCTTTACTAAGGGCTTTTTTAATTTCTTTATCTTTAATCGGCCGGGAAGCATTGCCGATATCAGTTGTGCCGTCGATTAAAGCTGCAATCCCAAACCCGGAACCGCCGCCTTGAATCGATATTCTTACTTCAGGATGCATATCCATAAACTTCTCGGCTGTAGCTTGGGCAACAGGATACACTGTAGTTGAACCTTTGATGGTAATGTCTTTTGCCAAGGCCGGCCCCATCAAGCCTAATACCAGCACCGCCGATAAAATTAATTTTCCAATACTTTTCATTTTTCCTCCTTTGTTAAAACTTCATCTTCCAATCTACTTGTAACAGATGCCTTTTTTCCGGATCAGCGGCGTCAATGTTTTCTACTAAGAAATAAGTAAGCCCTAAGCTGGTGTTTTTTGCTAAAGGATACCCAATTGAAACAGTATGGCCCTTTACGTCAGTCGCTCCGCCTTGAGCATCTGAATTAGGAAAGGTGTCAAGCCAGGCGTCTTTTTCTAAGTGCCGATACATATACTTTAGGTCCCATTTTTTGCTAAAAATCTTTAACGGCCCTGCCATCTTAAATTTTACGCCGGCAAGCCAGCCTTTGTTTTTATCCGATGGGTCAGGATTGTAGACAAAATCACCAAACACACTCATTTTATCAAAAGCAGTAATGCCTAGGGGTTTTGCAATATCTAATTGCAAGTTCGGAGAAACACTATTGTACTTATACTTTAAAACTCCATTTTCCAAAGTGTTAGAACCGGCAGTTTGATCTAGGGTAGCACCTTGAACATTATCAAAAAAGTAGCCGGCAACTGCTGCGGTTAGTTTTACGTCATCAGATAACTTTGTTTTAAAGCCAGGTTGTACCACAAACATAATCGGGTCTGAAGTGTCACCGCTTGATTCGCCCATCACCCAAAAAGCATTGTTGGCAAAAAGAGTAGTGTCATTTACTTTTTTTGACAACGCAATAGTTAACCCTTCCGGGTGAATATCTGAATCCCACAAAAGGCCGGAGGTGCGAAAGATTTCTTTGCCGATACCTTTTACCTTACCGCCGCGCAATGTCATCCAAGGGGTTGCCGCCCACTCTGCATAAGCATATTCTAACCTTATATCCGGAGTTGAAAAATTGCCGCCCATAGTTTGGTTTGTAGAACGGCTATCTGAACCGCCGGTAGAAAGGCCGGCCGCAACCAAAAGATTATCATTAACTTCTGATTGTAAGCCTAACCGAAACCGATAACGGCCGCGGTGCCTATCGGGAGCCGAACTGGTAGCTGAACTCTTATCTTCCCACTGATAGCGAAGGCGCAGGTCACCCTTTAGTTTTAAATTTTGAACCCAAGCCGGTAAAGCCGCATAAGTCCCCTTAATAGACTCTTTTCTGGCTTCTTCTCTTGCCTCTGTTACCACCTGCTGGGCTTCTGCTTTAGTCAAGATTCCTTTTTCTACTAATTTATCTACCAGAACATCAACTTCCCCGGCAAAAACTAAATTAGCAAAAAAAGAAAAACTGAAAACAAAAGCTAAAGCAAACAGAAATTTAGAAATTTTTCCCATTTTCAGATTCCTCCTTTTTTTTAAAAATTTTTTCAGATAAATTATTTTTAATTCTACTTTCAAGAAAAGGTTTTTTTATTCTTTGGTTTATTATCTCTTTGCTTTTAGTTTCTGAAAAAATATTATCGCTGTTTTTCATCACCTCCTTTTTAAAAATTTCAGAACCTAAAAACATTTAAAAAAATAAGTTAAATTTAGTTATCAATAAAACCTCTTATTTTGCGTAAACCATACTCAACCCGGCGTAAAGATTCAACGGCATAATCAAATTCTGTAATTTTTGAATTTTCAAAATTATCTAATAATTGATTTAAAATCGAAAGCTGACTGTAAAGGCTGCTGACCACAAAATCTTTATGTAATTCCGGCATCTCCGAAACTAAATGATTTGGT
>CAZSDJ010000032.1:0-12190 GCA_964605645.1 uncultured Planctomycetia bacterium | reverse complement strand
GCTGACCACAAAATCTTTATGTAATTCCGGCATCTCCGAAACTAAATGATTTGGTTTTTTATACAATTTCATAAAAAAATTATTATTAAGATTAACCACATTTTTATCTTTTGGCTACAGTTATAGATTAACAAAAGAATATGAAGCTTTTATGAAGCTTATGTGAAAAGTTTGTGAAGAACCACATAAAAAAGGGGACGTTTCCCTCGTTTATAACTCTTTCTGGCGCAATAAGTTATAATGTCATAATTACCGGAAAACATACCTTTGTAAGTCTTTGGTAATCAAGGATTTATATAAGAGGGAAACGTCCCCTTTTAGAGAGAAATGGGGAGGGTGATGGTGAAGGTGGCGCCTTGGCCTTCGGTGCTTTTGCACCAGATTTTTCCTTTATGATTTAAAATTATATTTTTTGCAATTGATAAACCGAGGCCGGTGCCGCCTAATTTGCGCGAGCGGGCTTTATCAACCCGATAAAATCTTTCAAATATTCTTTCTAAATCTCGTTCGGGGATACCGATACCTGTATCTGAGATATCAATGCGCGCTTGATTTTGAAGCTGCCGCACAGACACTTTAATTTCACCTTGCTTAGGAGTATATTTAATAGCATTGTCAATAATATTTGATATCGCTTGCTGGATTTGTATTTTATCAACTTTTATTTTAGAAATATTTTTATCTAAATTTAACTCTAACTTTATTTCTTTTTTATCAACTTTTTGCTTTATATTTTTTATCGTTTCTATAATTAAACTATTTAAATTTACAAGCTCTAATTGAAGAGGCTTATCTGTTGATTCAATTTTTGATAAATCAAGGATATCATTTATCAGATTAGCTAATTTTTCTGTATCGGAATAAATGATACTTAAAAAATCTTTTAAATTTTTTTGATCTTGCCAAGCACCAGCCAATAAGGTTTCGGTATAGCCTTGAATGTTGGTCACCGGCGTCCTTAATTCATGTGATACATTAGCTATAAAGTCTTTTCTTACATTTTCCAGCCTTCGCAATTCAGTTATATCATGAAATATTAAAACTGCTCCATCCGATTGGCCTTCTTTTAATACGGCCGTAGCATGAACAGAGAAAGTTTTTTTTGTTGGCTCGGCTATTGTAATTTCTTTGGAGATAATACCGGATTTTTTCTGTAAAACCTTCTCGATAACTTCCTGAATTTCAATATTACGAATCACTTCCAAAGAACTTTTTCCTTCCAAATCTTGATTGACATTCAATTCTTTTTTTAAAGTATCATTGACAAGAATAATTGCACCGTTTTTATCAGTAACCATTACTCCGTCAAACATACTTAACAATACTGCTTTTAACCTCGACCTCGATGCAGTGACTTCATCAATTTTTAAATTTATTTGATCAAGCATCACATTAAATACTTTTGCTAGATTCCCGATTTCATCTGACGATTTTACAGATGCTCTCCTCTTAAGATTACCATCGGCTACACCTTGCGCAACCCAAGCTATCTCTTTAATGGGCCTAGTTATAAATAAAGCGGCTAAAAAACTCACCCCGGAAGCTAATAAAAACACTCCGATAAAAGAAAAAAATAAAATTCCTTTCAGTTTATCACTAATAATTTCTACTTCTGATAACGGAATAGAAAGGCGAACAATAGCTATTGTTTTTTCTTTTTGTAAAGGAAGAGCATAATAAATTAAATCTTTGTTGATAGTTTGGCTAAAGCGCTTGCTGAGGCCTTCTCCCTTGTACAAAGCTTCTTGGATCTCAGGGCGCAACAAATGGTTCTCAACTGTTTTTAATTCTTTTCCGTTGAGCTCTGAATCACCTAAAACAACTCCGGCCTGATTGATGATTGTAGTCCGTAAACCTAAAGATTGGCCAATTTGATCAGCTAACTTATCAATGCTGTACGGGTTTGGGCCCAGAGGGAATTCTTTTTTGGTAATTATTTTGGCAAGTTCAGTTTGTTTTTTAAGATTAGTTTTGGTGCGGTTTAAAATATGATCTTTTAATTTATGATTTAAATAGAGAAAACTAACCGTTAAAACAACAGTAATTATGGCAATAAAGACTAAAGTTAATTTATAATGAATTTTTATACGCAAAATCTATACCCAAAACCACGCACAGTTTCAATTCTTTTCCCTTCCTTCCCTAGTTTTTGCCGCAGGCGTTTAATATGAGTATCAACGGTCCTAGTTGTAATTGCTGAATCTATGCCCCAAACTTGAGACAAAAGGTTTTCTCTGCTTAAAACTTTTTCATTTTCAGACATTAAAAGCTGGAGTAATTTAAATTCCATAGGTGTTAATTTAATAACTTTATCTTTTACGCTAACTTTAAATTTTTGAGGATCTAACTTGATTTTTCCTATACTAATTTTGTTGGCCGGTTTTTTTTCTTTTGGTTTTCTCCGCAAAATTGCCTTAACCCTTAGCACTAATTCTCTGACACTAAAAGGTTTTACTAAATAATCATCCGCGCCTAGCTCAAACCCGACGATTCTATCCACCTCTTCACCTTTTGCAGTTACAATCATCACCGGGAGAGAACAATTAAATTCATCTTGTTTTATCTTCCGGCATAAATCAAGCCCATTCATTTTGGGGAGCATCAAGTCTAAAATAGCAAGATCAATATCTTCTTGCTCAACTATATCCAAGCCATCTTCTCCGGTTATAGCTGTAAAAACTGTAAAGCCTTCCTTTTCTAAATTATATTTTATTAATTTAAGGATATTTTTGTCGTCTTCAACAACCAGAATCTTTTTATCCATTTTAATTAAAGTTTCTTTGTATAAACCATAAAATGGCGGCCGGGGCCATAGAAATCTTTTGTGGCAATTTTATTATCTTTACTAACAACAGCACCTTCTTTTTTGCTGCTATTTTTATAGTTTAACTTTTCAAATAATTTTTGGGAAGGAATATTTTCTAAATCTACGGTAAGCTCAATCTGATTATAACCTAATTTTTTTACTTTTTTTTCAAAATAAGTAACTAATTGTTTGCCTACTCCTTTGGCTTGTATTTTAGGGTTAACTCCTATCTGCCAAAAAAAACAAGTTTGTTTTGGATTTTGGGCAGAAAAACCAAGGGCAAAACCAATAATTTCTTGATTTTGTTCAGCCACTATACAAAAATCTCTAAAATACCTAAACATAATTTTATAAACATGAGCCGGATAAACCTCTAAAGGCTTACAATTTTTAACTAACTCTAAAATCTTAGAGAATTCACCCTCTCGTACTTCTCTAACTTTCATGTTTTGACTTTAATTTTCTTATGTTTTCAATCTTTTCATCAATAAGTTTTTTCGTCCCTATATCTTGGCGGTAATAAAAATTACCCTTAACTTTTGAAATAGCATTTTCTACTCGCTGATTAGCCTCTTCTAAACTATCAGCTGCTGCTAAAAAAGCAATCCCCCGTTCTGATCCTACATCTAATTTACCCTCTGGATCTATACCGCAGCTATAATAAACGTTTACCCCTTCCTTTTCTATTTTCTCTCTATCAAGCTCAACATCTAAAGTTTGATATAATTGATAAGGATATTGTTTTGGGGTAATATACTTACAAACTGTCGCTTTCTGGCGAAAACTTAATATCACTTCTTTTTTTGCCAATAAACTTTCAGCAATATCAGCGATATTATTTTCTAATATCGCAACTGTATTCATCCACTCCGGGTCTCCGGGGCGAAAATTATATTCAATTAATTTTACGCCAAGCTCAGTAATCATGAATTGCCCGTACAAAAACCCACACGGATTTTCTTTAGTTTCTCTTGTAAATGCAGACAAGGTATTTTTTATAATATTTATAGCTTGATCATAGTCGGCTTGGTTCATAAATGGTAATAGTTTTGAAGAAACCGAGTATGAGCCCATACTTGCAGTGTTTGGGCCTTTGCCGCCAGGTAATAATTTTTTAAAATCTTGTACACAAGGAGTAGGTAAAACAACTTTTCCGTTTACAAAACATTGGAGAGTAAATTCTTCTCCGGATATCTTTTCTTCGACTATAACTTTACCTGATTTTTCCGGATCATCTAAAATTTCAGCTATATAGCTAATTACCTCTTTTTCGTCTTTTAGCTGGTTGCCAAAAACTTTAACACCGAGTCCTTCAGTAAGGCCGATTGGCTTTATTGCTACTTGGAACTTTTTCCGCTTTGCATAAGAAACTGCTCTGTTTTTATCGGTAAAAGTCTTAAATTCGGGTACACTTCCAGGCAGATATTTATACATTAGTTCTCGGGTAAAGGCCTTGCTTGATTCCAGTTGAGCAGAAACTTTATTGGGGCCAAACACTTTAAAACCCGCTGATTCTAATTTATCTACTACTCCTTTTGCCAAGGGTGAGGCAGTAGTAATTAAAACTAAATCCGGCTTTATTGTTTTTGCATAATTTAAAATCTGATCTGAGTCTGATAGATTACCTAAATAAAAATCCTTGACTAAAGAAATAATAGCCGGGTTTTTGGTATCGAGATAAGAAAAAACTTGATAGTCAGGATTTTTTTTAATATTTTCGATGGTGATTTGTTCTTTGGCCCAACTGCCAATTACTAAAATTTTTTTTGCTGATTTAGCGGCCATTGTTTTTTCTTCTTTTAATTCTTTCAGTCCCTTTAGGCGTAAAAGAAATTGATTCATCAAAATCGCAAAGTAATTTTGCAATCCCGATTGCCCCATATTCTTTGGCTCCTTCTAATTTTAGATGCAGTTTACATTCATGGCAATTTCGGTCACAGAATATCGGTTCATAAGAATCAGGTTCTTTATAGGCTGTAATTGCTCCTTCATAGTTTCGCAAAATTACTTTATTCGTTGACCAGGATATTATATAATTGGGCATAACCGGAATTTTTCCGCCTCCGCCCGGTGCATCTACTATATAGGTAGGAACAGCAAAACCAGTAGTGTGGCCGATTAAATTCTCAACTATCTCTATTCCTTTGCCCACCGGTGTTCTAAAATGGCTCAAGCCTTCGGATAAATCGCACTGGTAAAGATAATAAGGCCTGACTCTGTTTTGGACAAGTTTATGGACTAGGCTTTTCATTATCCGGGGGCAATCATTAACCCCGGCCAAAAGTACACTTTGGTTGCCAAGAGGAAACCCTGCATCAGCTAATTTAGCTAAAGCTGTTTGCGCCGAAACTGTCATCTCACGCGGGTGGTTAAAGTGTGTATTTATCCAAAGGGGTTGATGTTTTTTTAACATTGTTACTAACTCATCAGTGATCCGATAAGGCAGAACCACCGGCATTCTAGTACCAATTCGAATAATCTCCACATGAGGGATTTTTTTAATTTCAGTTAAGATCCAATCAAGGTAATCATCAGAAAGCATCAAAGGATCTCCCCCTGATAAAAGCACATCTCTTACTTTAGGAGTTTTTTTAATGTAATTGATGCCCTTCTTTAATGTTTTTTTATCCGGGATAGAATCAACTTCACCTACTTTTCTCTTGCGAGTACAATGCCGGCAATACATAGAGCAAGTATTACTTATTTCAAATAAAACCCGATCCGGATAGCGATGAGTAATCCCGGGGATAGGACTATCTTTTTCTTCTGATAAAGGATCCTTCATGTCACATTTATTGATTACTAATTCTGCCGGCGCAGGAAAAGCTTGCTTGAAGATCGGGTCATTTTTATAGCCCTTTTTATCAATAAGAGATACATAGTAAGGGGTAATAGATAAAGGGAATTTGCCTAAAGTTTTTTTTATTTTTTTCTTTTGTTCCTGGTCAAATTTAATTCCAGTCAATTTTTGAAAAGATTCGATTGTTTTTACCGAATGCTTAAGCTGCCATTTATAATCTTTCCATTTAGTTAAAACAGCCTCCTTGGGAGATATTTTAGTAATAATATCGTGTTGTCTTTTATTGTCAAAAGTCAAAATTGTCCTCCTTAATTATAAAAACAATATTTTTAAATTTGGCGTGCATTAGGCAAAAGGTTAGGTACCTATATTATACAAATATCTAAAGATATGGCAAGATTTTTATCAAAAAGGGGAAATAGTTTGTAACTATTTGGGCTGCAAAGACTTTCCCACCTCGGAGGTGGGAATTGGTTATTATTTAATTATTTTTCTCTAGAGAGTCTCTCTTTAAAGCCTCTTGGGTAGCACGCGTAAAATTCTTTACTAATTTAATCTCGGCTTTTATAATGTTTTTTGCTTGTTGCCAATAATTATTTTCTTTAGCTTTTTTGGGCAATTCTTGTGAGATCACTTTCTTGTATAGTTTTAGTTCTTTTTTTACTTGCTTATCTAGAGAAAAACCAACTGCAGTCTTGTAAGCTTCCCTTTTCATCTTATTCTTTTTCTTTTTTTCCATATTTTTAATTTTCTGAAGAGCAGCAGAAAAATTTAAACTATCTTCAGAGTTAAGAAGATAGCCATTTTTCTTATCTTCTACAACCTCCCTTACCCCCGGCGCATCAATAGCCACAACCGGCAATGATGCTGCCATCGCTTCTTGGACGACTAAACCTTGAGTCTCCGTAAAGGAAGCAAAACTAAATACATCCATTGCTGCATAAGCATTTATTAACTTTTTACCGCAAAGAGTACCTGTTAAAGTAACTTTATCTTTTAGGCCTTCCTTTTTGAAAAAGTTGCTGAGTTCTTCTTTGTCCGGCCCGTCGCCTACAATAAGAAAATGAGATTTCTTTTCATTTTTTAAAAATTCAGCTACAGCTTTAGCCAAAAAATAAATATTTTTTTCTTTAGCAATTCTACTTAGGAAACCAACCACAAAATCATCTTTTGCTATACTATATTTTTTTCGAAACTTATCTCCGTTACCTGATGAAAAATTTTCTACTTTTATCCCGGTAGGTATGACTTCAATGAGAGTTTTAACTTTTCTTTTCTTTAATAATTTTTCTATAGTTTTTGAAGGGGCAATTACAGAATCACAAAGATTTGCATAACCGGCAGTTAACTGAATAGCAAATTTCTTGATAAGCGGTGAATCTGCCGGTACATAATGAGTATAGCGTTCATATAAAGTATGGTGGGTAAAGATAAGAGGAATATCAAATTTTTTTGCAGTTCTTAGGGCCGTATCTCCGATTAAGAAAGGATGATGAGTATGAATAATATCCGGCTTGAAACTTTTTAACTTATCATCTAACTTTTTTGATATCGGCAACTCGACTGAAAAGTCAGTACCGTTAAAATTTTGGATAGCTGAAACTCGCAAAACACCTCTTTCCTTGACTTGACCTTTGAATTCAGGAGTAACTATTAAAACCCGATGGCCTAACTGGCGATACTTTTTACTAAATAATTCAACTGATTTCTCTAACCCGCCTACGATCGGCTTGTAGGTATTTGTCATCATTACTATATTCATAATAATTATAATTTTTCTAAGGTGATTGCCTTCTCGGTATCACCGCTGTTTTTGACTTGTTTATAGCCAGGTAAACAAATTTGTATTAGTGGTTTTTTGTTATACCAATGTGCTTGCCATTTAATTTTGATCTTTTCCTCAGGGATAATTTTTAAAGAAATTTTCCCAAAAGCAGTTAAAGCATTTTTAATATATATAGGTTCATCGCCTTGATACCAATCTGGGTATATCCCCGAACAGAGAACTAATTTACCTTGCTTTTCTTCTTCCCGCATAAAACAATTTCTGATAATTGCAATCCACTCTGCTGCCGCCCAAAGATGCTGGCCGTCTCCCATACAGCCGCCTTTGGTTTCTGGATGGATTGCTTCCGGCCACAGGCCGGTAGGAGAAGCAAATTTTGCTACTGAATCCATTATATCTTTAAAGCGGCTGTCTCCGGCTCTAAGCAAAACCTGGGCTACAGATAAAGTAAGGTAAGGATTTAAGCCGGAATGGCTCATGTCATGGAAAAAAGAACCTTGATAAAAACAATTTTTTATTAAATACTCTGTTGTATCAAGCAAGCGTCTATCTTTTGGCTGCCAAAGCTGAAGAGGATATCCAGCTACTAAGGAACCAATGGCACTGGAATCCATACGCCTGGAATAAGCAGCCGGGATTAGATTATTATGGTTCTTATCTTTTAGAAGCTTCAGATTTTTTTCAATTGAATCTTCTAAATTTTTTAAGCAGTTTTGAAAAAATTGATTTTGTTTTTTATTTTTAGTATTTTGTAAAAACAACGCTGCCTTCAACCCGGCTTGAGCCCAAAAGTCATCCCAATAATAAAAATCATTTGGGCCAAAATGCTCAGCACTAAATCCGGAAGGAAGAAGGCCGCTATAAGGGTTTTCTTCTTTTTTTGGTACTCTCTTTTTCTCAATCCAGGAAACAGCTTTTTGTATTGCTTTTTGCCAAGATGAATAATCTTTTTTGTTAGTCAGTTGCCCAAATTCTTTCAGTGCCCACAAAACCTGGCCGTTTGAGTCCCATTCACCGTACTGAGATGAAAAATAACCATTCATTTTTTGCGTAGATAACAGCAGATTTATCAATTTATTAGCTCTTTTTTTCTGACCCAGGTAAAGGAGGGCTTGGAGAGCAAAAACAGTATCTCTAATCCAAAACCTTTTATAGGTAAAAGGACCGGCAAAACAAGTATCGCCAGAATGAAGTATTACCGTTATTTTGGAACTATCATATAAATATTGATATTTTTTATTTGAAATTTTTAGTCTAGTGCTTTCTTTTTCTAGATTCTGCCAAGAGTAATTTAAAGTATTATCATCTTTTATTTTATTTTTTTTAGTTACTTTAATTTTCTCTAAAGGAACTTTAAGGTTAACTGCCTTTTCTTTGCCTGCTTCTATTTTATAAAAAAATGCTCCGGTTGCCATCTCCACCGGACAGCTAATACTATTTTCACTTGAAAATGACAAAGAATCAGAAGAAACATCTCCTTGGTGATAATTAGAAAGCTTAAATTTATCAAAAGCGGAATCGAGGAAAATATCTCTTTTCTGATTCACAATTATTTTGGTTTTATCCTTATTTATCTCAATATTTTTGATAAAACTTACCCCCTCCGGATTATAGGGCCTTATAGCTACAACTAACCACCCTGGCTTTGCTGAAAATCCTTTTGCGGAAATATTGCAAACAAGATCATCTCTGTCTTTGCTAACTTCGGCTTTGGTCTTAAGCAGCAAGCTTTTTTCTTTGCATTCGGTAGTAACTGAAACAAATTTATTCCCCAATAGTTTTTGATTTACATTTTCCAGTTTAGAAGGAAACAACTTATCACCTTCTTCTAAAATCAGCCAAAAATCTATAGACCAGCTATCATAGAAAGGAGTAATTAACCCTCTCGGGTCAACTATCGGCAAACTTTCTACATCGGGTAGGCCGATTGCGGTCCAATTTCTATGAGTTAAATTAATATGAGTAAGAGAAAAAGCTCTGGGGATAAAAGAAGAACTTTTTGGATTAAATTGTTTTTCCACCCAATACGGCCAAATCCAGTCTAGGTTATGCTGGATGGCTTGACTATTTAAGAGGCCTCTGGCATGAAGCAAAGAAGACAGGCGCATCAACTCAGTAGGGATTGCAACTTCCGATGGTTTTGAAAAATTCTGCAATTGAGATATTAAATTAATTGGGTCAAGAAAGCCGCGGCTGCGGGCGATTTTTCGAATTATAAACTTCCAAGGTAACCATCTTAATAACATAAATTATTTAAGCGGCGGGATTACACCGCCGGAGACAATACAGCGAATTGCTAAATCTACCGAAATATTTAAAAATTTTATTTCTTGTTTAGAAACAAATAATATAAATCCTGAAAAAGGAGTCGGCGCAATAGGGACAAATACGGTTACCAATTGATCTTCAACTTTTCCCTCTAGGTCACCCAATTCTTCATTGGTGATAAAACCTAAGGAATAAGATTTAGGGCTGGGATAAGGTACTAATACTACTTTTTTAAATTTATGCTTTTGGTTAGAGCCAAATAAAAAGTCAGATAATCTTTTTACAGAAGGATAAATGCTTGCAACCACGGGAATTTTGATAAATAACTTTTCAAAAAAAGGAATAATTTTTCTCCCGATAAAATGACTGGAAATTAAACCAATTATCATAAAAAACAAAATAGTAGCAATAAAGCCCAAGCCGGGGATCGAATATCCATAATTATCTAAAAGATAAGAATTTATATATTTACCGGCAAATTTATCGGTAAAGCGAAAAACAATCATAATAATATAAACAGTAACTATCACCGGTAAAAGTGTAGCAATACCGGCAAAAAAATACCGGCGTAAATAACCCAGTAGAGAAAGCTTATGTTCTTTTTCTTTATTTAATTTTTGTTTTTCCATTTTTTCACCTCAAGTTATAATTTTTTTTAACTCCAATAAATCTTTAATCAAATAGTCAGGCCCGGCCTTTTCAATATCTTTTCTGTCGCCAATACCGGATATAAAACCGCAACTATAAATTCCTGCTGCTTTTCCGGTTTTAATATCAATATCCATGTCTCCCACAATAATACTCTTTGTTTTATCTATTTTGTGTCTATCAAAGAATTTATTTACCGGACAAGCAGAAGGTTTACGGCAATCATCTAGGTCGCCACCGTCGATATCTGTGAAGTATTTGTAAATATCAAAATGCCGTAAAGCTTCTTTGGCTAAGCTCCTGCGGCGATTAGTTAGTATAAATAAATTTTTATTTTTTAAATAATTTAGGACTTCTTTTGCATGCGGATTGAGAACAGTCTTATCGTAGGAATGTTTGCGAAAATAATCAATAAATATAGAGTGAGCTTTTTCTAATTCTTGATCATCATCTGTTTTTCCCAAGGATTGCCTGATTAAATCTTTCGAACCTGTTCCGATAAAAGGCGTAATTTCTTGAACTGATTTTGAGTCATTGCCTGTTTCAGCCAACGTGTAATTTACAGCAGCAATAATATCTTGTTTTGAATCAATTAAAGTACCATCTAGGTCAAAAATTACTGTCTCAATTTTAATCATTTTTATATTTTAACTTTTTTAATTATCCCTTTTAAAGTTTCTGCAGATTGTTTTAAATTATTTTGCTCTTCTTCTGACAATTTAATCTTTAAGATTCTATCAATTCCTCTATTATTAACCATAGCCGGGATGCCTAAGCAGATATCTTCTATCTGGTAATAATCCTCTATCAAAGTCGAAACCGGTAAAATTGAATTATTATTTCTAATTACTGTGTCGACAATTTTTTCTAAAGCTAGGGCAATTGCGTAATAAGTAGCTCCCTTTTTGTCAATAATTTCATAGGCAGATTCTTTTACTTTTTTAAACATTTTTTGCAATTCATCTTTATAATAGCAGCCTTTTCCACAAAGCGGGCAATAATCTGCTAAAAGCATCCCGCCAATATTAGCATTGCTCCAGACAGGGAGTTCTGTATCACCGTGTTCACCAATAACATAAGCATGAACATTGCGCGGGTCAACTCCGCAATTTGCGCTAATAAGATATCGAAAGCGGGATGTATCTAAAACTGTCCCTGAACCAAATATCTTCTCTTTAGGATATTTTAATATTTTTAAAGCTACATAAGTTAAGATATCAACGGGATTGGTTACTATCAACAGGATGGCGTCCGGTGCATATTTTGTAATTTGCGGTAAAATACTTT
Source organism: uncultured Planctomycetia bacterium (assembly GCA_964605645.1). GTDB lineage: Bacteria > Omnitrophota > Gorgyraeia > Duberdicusellales > 4484-171 > PXAH01. The sequence goes on along the minus strand of CAZSDJ010000032.1, from coordinate 595 downwards.
TAAAAATATCTGTATTTTTCTGGACTAAATCTAGCCTGGATTGGCCCGGAGATTGTTTTGCTCCTGCAGTTATAACTACTATATTCGAATTCTTTATCCCGGAGAAATCAGCGGCATAAATATTAGCCGGGGAGGTAAACATCAGGCCATGATTTAGGTCCATAACCTGGCCTTCGGCTTTTTTTATATCTTTGTCAACTAAAACTATTTCTTTAACTAGCCCGGAAAGCATCAGCCTAAAAACAAACGTACTGCCCACAGCTCCGGCTCCAATAATTGATATTTTATTTTTCATATTCACCTCATTTACTTTGAGAATTAATAAGTTTTCTCTTTAGTTTCCACAAGTCATCCGACAAAGAAAGATGGTAGCGATGAGGATTGATTAATCTTTTAACCCCAGAATCTAAAAAATCTAAATCTTTTTTACGAGTTTTTCGAATTTCCTCGATAGTTGGAAAATCATAAATAACCTTACCTTTTTTAATTATTTCTTGGTGTAACTTTTCAACTTTAGAGATATCTTTCTTTTTTAATACTCTTTGCTTTTCTTGGCTCGGATGATGAAGAACTAATTCATCCTTTTTTGTTGGCT
>CAZSDJ010000031.1:0-19673 GCA_964605645.1 uncultured Planctomycetia bacterium | reverse complement strand
AGCGCCCGTAGCTCAATCGGATAGAGCATCGGCCTTCTAAGCCGAGGGTTGCAGGTTCGATTCCTGCCGGGCGCACTTGTAAAGTCGAGAGTCGACAGACTATAGTCTATAGTAGGGGCGGGGCATGCCCCGCCCAATAAAAAAACAGAGGAGAAAATGATGCGAAAAATTTTTGTGGGGATATTAATTTTTTTAATTGTCATTGCAGTTTTACATGTCGGCCTTTTTGCTTTTATCAATCTAAAAGGCAAAGATATTCTTACCAGCCAGATAGAAGAAAAAATTGGCATCAAACCGAAAATTGGTTCTCTTTCTTTGCATTTTCCTTTTATGCTCACAATTGATGATTTTGACCTTGGCAATTTATCTTTTGCCAAAGCAAATATTTCGGTAAGGAGCTTTAACCCCATTAGCTCATCTTTGAAATTAAATAAAGTTTATATTGATAAATTGCATCTTGAAGTAATCAGAGAAAAAAACAAAGTTGCAGTAGATCCTGTTTATCAAAGATCAATCAGTAAGGTAAAACCAGCTCGCGATAAAGATGATGGCAAGCTATCGCAGGAAAAAGATAGCAGCCGGCCAAAGCCCAAAAAAGATATGGCCAAAGAGATGACTATAGAAATAAAAGATTTTTATCTTAAAGACAGTGAGTTAAGATATATCGATAAAAATCAGAAACCGGTCATTGATTTAATTTTATCGGAATTGAATCTAAAAATTACAGATTTTAATTATCCGAAATTTACAAAATTTAATATTGATTTTGATTCTTCTCTCAAAACGGAAAAAGAAGTTTTAAAAAATTTAATTACAGCAAGTGGTTGGGTTGATTATTTTAATAGAAATATGGATATAAGTTTAAAAGTGAATTCATTTCGATATAGTGCTTTTTCAAAATTTTATCCGTCAGTTTGGCAGCATCAGAATTTGGGCTTGGAAAAGGCGATCTTATCTTTAGATTCAAAAATAATTGCCGAAGAAAATAATCTTATAATAGATAACCTTTTGTCTTTAGAAGAAGTGGAATTTATTAAAATAAGTGAAGAAAATCAAAAGGAACTGTCCCGGCAAAGATTGATTAAAACTGTTATCGGCTTGCTGAAGGATAAAAATGGGAAATCTCAAATACGGCTTAAACTTAAAACAAAAATGGATGCTCCCCAAATAGATCTTAATGTGCTGGGTAAAGGATTACAAGAGTCGGTACCGCTGGGGCCGAAGTTCATTACCGAACAGATAATTTATAAAGCCGGTGATATTGCCAAAGAAGGCGTAACCAAACCGGAAAAAATCCCTCAAAATACGATTGAAACCACAATCGATGCTATTAAAAATACTGTAGATAAGTTTAAAGATATCTTTGAAGATCAAAAAAATTAAAATAATAGTTGACTTCTGGTATTTCGAGGAGTACATTTGATATAGTTTAATTAGAGTATTATATTTGGGTTATTTTTTAAAAGATAAGTTGTCACGTGCCTCTTGAGGGAGAGGAAAGTCACCCTCAATATTAACCTTCTCAGTTAAGGAGGTGCAAAGATGGCAGGAAAGCGCAAGCCCAAAAAAGAAAAAGATAAGAAATAAGGACTCTATTTTTTCTTTAAAAAGGGGACTCAAAATAAGAGTTCCCTTTTTATTTTTCAATTACTCACTTTACAGTTCTACTAAATATCTGTATAATATTTTCACTTTTGCTCACAACTATTAACTATTAGCTATTAGCCATAAGCTATTAGCTCTAAGCTAAATTGGTGGGTGTAGCTCAGTGGCAGAGCTCTTGGTTGTGGTCCAAGTTGTCGCCGGTTCAAATCCGGTCACCCACCCTTATTTTTTCCTTAACGGAAAAAATAAGGGTGCCCCGCAGCCGTTCGGATAAAATTTTAAAGAAAATTTACCCGATATTTAACGGCAAGGGGCTGATAATCGTTGGTAGTTCTTTTATCGTTGACCAAAATATTATCTTCCCGGAAGTTGCCTTTAACAAAAATAAAATTTAAAATGAAATTTAAAAATATTTTAGTTTTTTATAAAGATTTAAAATTAAAAGAACACCGCCAAGTATTAGGTGAGATTAAACGGATATTTGATAAGAATAAGCTAAAGGTTCGTTTTTATCAAAGAAATAAATTTAAAAAAAATCTAAAAGAAAAATATGATTTAGTATTAAGTGTGGGCGGAGACGGGACTTTGCTGAGAGCAGCACAAGGTATTGGAAATGCTGTAATTTTTGGGATAAATTCTGACCATAAAAAAAATGAAGGTGCACTTTGTTTTGCCACAGCTGCCGATTTAAGAACAAAGCTGGAAAGAATAATCAAAGGTGATTTTTTTGTTAAAAATTTTACCAGAGCCAGAATTTGTTTGAAAAAAAGCGGGAAGAGCTATGATGCTTTAAACGAGATATATATTGGCTCTCGGCTTTCGTATCATACTTCAAGGTATACCTTAAATTTTGATAAAGTTAAAGAAGAGCAAAAAAGCTCCGGGATTATAGCGGCAACCGGCGTGGGTTCAACCGCTTGGTATTATTCTATCGCTCAAGAAACTTTTAATCCGGAAAGCAAAGAATTAAGATTTGTAGTCAGGGAGCCCTATCAAGGAAAGCTTTCCGGTGCTAGTTTAAAGAAGGCAAGCATTACCGGCAAGCAGAAGCTCCTTCTTGTGCCAAAAATGAAAAATGCGATTATTGCGATAGATTCAATAATAGAGGTGCCGCTGGAGAGTGAAGAAGAAATACAGGTAGTTGTATCGCCAAAACCAGCCAAATTTGTTTCCTGGGCATAAAGATTTTATGATAAACAATTCATCTCTGCAATGCCCTTTGTGCGGCGGGGATGCAAAACTTTTTTTTGAGATACCGCCGAAAAAGTATCATCAATGCCGGCAATGCTTAGGTGTGTTTATGGATAAAACCTGTTGGGTTTGCCGGGAAGATGAGAAAAAAAGATATCAAGAACACAATAATGATGTGGATGACTTTCGCTACCAGCAGTTTGTTGAGCCCATTGTATTAAAGGTTCAGGAAAAATTTCGACTCAAACATAAAGACCTGGATTACGGAGCTGGAACCAGGGCCGGTTGCTGCCAAACTCCTTGGCGATAAGGGGTATAAAAGAATCCCAGACGCTTTCGATAAACCCTTCGTTATCAACAGAAATCCCAGACGCTTTCGATAAACCCTTCGTTATCAACAGTTTACACAACAAATATGGTAATTTTAGATGCTTAGGTACTCTTCTAGCACTATTAATTTCAAAAAAATATAAAAAAATTGAAAGAATTTTGCGTTTCATTTCGTCTATAAGTTAGAGGAGGATGTTTTATGCCGGCTTATCCAAGAAAGCATCAGTTACAAGATAATATAGCTTATCATATCTTCAACAGAGGAAATAGAAAGGCTGATATCTTCCATGACCACGGCGACTGCAACTATTTTAAATCTTTATTATCTAAATATTCCCGACAAAAATCAATACGTATTTATCACTGGATTATTATGCCTAATCACTATCATTTTCTTGCTGAAATAACTATACCGGAAGATTTACCTTCGGCTCTGGCCGGGATTAACCATGGCTATACTAGCTATTATCATAAAAAGTATGATACCGCTGGTTTTTTATGGCAGGGGAGATTTAAATCTCAGCCTGTACAAAAAGATAAATATCTTTTAACTTGTGGAAGGTATATCGAACGTAATCCGGTTAGAGCTAATCTTGTAAGTAATCCTGATAATTATCCCTACAGTAGCGCTGTTTATTATACAAAAGGTAGTTATGATGGCATTACAGCAGTTAGCCCTATTTATGAAATGTTTATTGGTAAAAAGAAAGATAAACAACTTGAATATAAGAAATTTATTTTAGATTTTGATCCTGAGGATAGCAAGCGCTACAATAATTTTAATAAACCAGTAGGTGATAATACTTTTAAAAAAAGACTGATCAAAAAGAAAGGGCGTTATTTACCCAGAAGACAGGGGCGTAGCTATAAAAATAAAATATTTGTTTTGTAATCTATTGAGTTATAAATAGATAGCGAAAGCGTCTGAAACCTGCCTTGTCAACTCACTACCAAAATTGTATAATAAAGTCGGTCAAATTGGTTAAGAAACTAATTATGGATTTGCTTTTAAAAAAGGAGGTTGTTATGCCAGAATTTGGTTCACCTTTTTCCGGGCTTGCAAAAGACAAAAAAATCAGTAAAGAAGAGTTAATTCGCGCAATTCGGTTTATGATTTCCGCTGAATATGAAGCTGTCCAGCTTTATATGCAACTTGCCGAGTCAACTGACAATCAATTGGCCCAAGATGTGCTGAAAGATATTGCCGATGAAGAAAGAGTGCACGCCGGGGAATTTTTGAGATTGCTGCAAGAATTAGCTCCTGATGAACAGAAGTTTTACGATGAGGGCAAAGAAGAAGTAGAAGAAGAAATCAAAAAAATGCAGGATAAATAAACAATATCCAGACGCCCATTAATAACCTAATATTCGTTTTGTAAGTAATTGGAGCAGAGGTAATTACCGAAAGCGTCTGGGTGGTGGGGTGGATGGTGGATAGCCGTAAGTTAAAGAGGGATATCACTCTTTTAGAGGTGTTTTGTTTTGCTTCCGGGGCGATGATCAGCTCGGGGATATTTATCTTGCCAGGGTTGGCTTACAGCCGAGCCGGGCCGTTGGTGTTTATCTCTTATCTTTTGGCTGGGGTATTGGCCTTTATTGGCACCTTGAGCGTAATAGAATTAGCAACGGCGATGCCGAAGGACGGCGGCGATTATTTTTTTATCACCAGGAGTCTCGGCCCGTTTGTGGGGACAATATCTTCAGTTTTTAGCTGGAGCGCACTTTGCCTAAAGTCAGCTTTTGCAATTTTTGGGATTGCAGAAATTTTGTACCTACTGTTTGGTTTTCCCATTATTATCTCTTCGTTTTTTACTTGCTGTTTTTTTGTCGGCCTCAATATTTTTGGGGTTAAAGAGTCGGCAAAGTTTGAAGTAGCGCTGGTTTTAGGTCTTTTTGCGATAATGCTTTTTTTTATCTTTGGTGGGATTGGTAAAATATCTGTTAGCAATTACAGCCAAGGCGGTTTGTTATCCCAAGGTGTTAACGGTTTATTAAAAACAGCTGGTTTTGTTTTTATTTCTTTCGGCGGTTTGTTGACTATCGCCAGTGTAGCGGGAGAAGTAAAAAATCCGACAAAAAATATCCCGCGCGGGATGATTTTATCGATGCTTGCGGTAATTTTTGCTTATGCAGCAATGCTGATAGTAATGGTAGGTGTATTACCCGCCGACAAAATTCCAGGTTCGCTGACGCCGATTGCCGATGCCGGCAGGGTCTTATTTGGCAATGGCGGTTATTTCATAATTTCATTGGCGGCGTTTCTTGCTTTTGTGACAACTGCCAATGCGGGGATATTGACCGCTTCGCGGTATCCCCTTGCTCTTAGCCGCGACAATCTCCTGCCGCCTGTAATCAGCACTCTCACCAAAACAAAGAAAACGCCGGTTGTGGCTATCGGGATAACTGGTTTATTTATTTTTATTTGCCTGCTGCTTGATTTATCGACTTTAGTAAAATTAGGTTCGGTGGTAATTCTGTCCTTATATGTGCTAACTAATATTGCAATAATTATCCTCCGGGAAGCAAAGATTCAAAATTACCAGCCGGCATTTAAAGTGCCCTTTTACCCTTGGACTAACATTGTGGCGATAATTGTTTTTATATTGCTGATTATTGATATGGGTTTGGTGGCTATCGAGATAAGCCTCTCTCTGTTAATTTTGGTAGTAATGGTTTATTTTTTTTACGGCAGAAAAAGGCATAAGATCGGGTATGCTTTTCTTCATTTAGTAGAGCGGGTCATAAATAAAAAAATAACTTCTTATGTCTTAGAAGATGAATTAAAAGATATTATAATCCATCGCGATCAATTAAAGATAGACCGCTTTCATCGCTTGGTAGAAGATTCCGTTGTTGTTGATATTGAAAATAGCATTGATTTAAATCATTTTTTTCAAGTTTTAGCTGAAAAAGTATCGGGAAAAATCAATTTAGGCAAGCAAGAAATCATAGAGCTTTTTAAGCAGAGAGAAGCAGAAGGTTCAACAGCGATTATTCCTTTTGCCGCTATCCCGCACATCATTATCCCGGGCCAAAATAAATTTAAGTTAGTTGTAGTCCGCTGCCGAGGCGGGGTTAAATTTACGGAAAAAGAAGATAAAGTAAAAGCAGTCTTTGTTTTGTTTGGCACAGAAGACCAAAGGACATTCCATCTGAAAGTTTTAGCAGCCTTAACCGGCATTTTGCAAAATGAAAATTTCAACCAACTCTGGCTGGCGGCAAAAAATAAACAACAAATAAAAGATATTCTGTTGTTGGGGCAGCGTTCCCGTACTTAAAACAATATTTTAAAAATTCAAAAAGCTTACAGCTTGTGATATAATAAAAATCGTCTAAATAACTTTTAACATTTAAAATTAAAAAGCAATTAGGAGTAGGGTGGCGAAAGATTTAAAAAAAGGATTGAGCCTTCTCGATGTCTTCTGTGTAGCGACGGGAGCGATGATCAGCTCCGGTTTGTTTATTTTACCCGGCTTAGCTTTTGCCAAAGCCGGCCCGGCCGTTTTACTCTCCTATATAATAGCCGGTTTTTTAACAATCCCCACTCTTTTGAGTATGGCCGAATTAACTACCGCGATGCCGAAAGCCGGCGGTGATTATTTCTATATAATGCGCGGCTTTGGCCCTCTGTTTGGCACGATTGCCGGTTTTAGTTCTTGGTTTTCTTTAAGCTTAAAAGGGGCATTTGCCTTAATTGGGATGGGGGCTTATTTAACTGTAATTACCGACCTGCCGTTGAGTATAGTGGCTTTGCTCTGCTGTCTTTTTTTTGTATTGTTAAATTTAATTGGAGTGCGGGAGGCGGGGCGGTTCCAGGTGGTTTTGGTGATAGGAATTTTGGCTGCTTTGGTTGTTTATATCGTTTGGGGGGCAAAGTCGGTAGAAATTTCTAAATTCAAGCCATTTTTTTCCCAAGGTTTCGGCTCGGTGATGGCGACGGCGAGTTTTGTGTTTATATCTTACGGCGGCCTGAATAAGGTGGTTGCTTTAGCTGAAGAGACAAGAAACCCGGCGAGAAACTTACCGCTGGGGATGATTCTTTCGATATTTGTAGTAGTAATTCTGTATGCTTTAGTTATTTTTGTTGCAATCGGAGTCTCCGATACAGAAGGCTTGAAACAAGACCTTACCCCAATCTCAAATAGCGCCGGAATTTTCGGCGGAAATATTTTAAAAATTATTGTTAGCATCGCCGCATTTTTTGCTTTTATCTCTACTGCTAACGCCGGGATTATGACCGCCTCCCGGTATCCGTTAAGTATGAGCCGCGATAAGATTTTGCCGCACAGTTTTCAAAAAATAAGTTCCCGGTTTAAAACTCCTTATATCTCGATTATTTTTACCGGAGCATTTATGGTTTTAGCGATTTTGTTTTTAAAATTAGAGTTATTAGTTAAAGTTGCTTCCAGCCTGTTGATCATCTTATTTATTTTCGCGAATTTAACGGTAATTTTATTTCGGGAAAGTAAAATTTCCAGTTACCGGCCAAAATTTAAAGCTGCTTACTATCCTTACCTGCAGGTATTTGGGATATTGAGCGGAGGCTTTTTATTAGTTGAAATGGGTTCATTTACAATTTTTCTTACCATCGCTTTTATCTTTTTAGGTTTTATTTGGTATAAAGCTTATGTGCAAAAGAGAGCCAGCCAGGATTCAGCTTTGATTCATGTCTTAGAAAGGCTGGTTGCCAAAGATCGCGAATTAAATTCGGAAGATTTACTGGCCGAATTAAAAAATATTGTTTTTCAAAGAGACGAGTTGGTAAAAGATAAATTTCATGATCTTATTGAAGAAGCTCACGTTTTAGACCCCGAGGAAGTTTTAACGGCCAAAGTTTTTTTTAAAACAGTTTCTGATATTTTTGCCAAAGAAACCGGATTAGAATCAAAACAGTTATTAGAAAAATTTATCTGGCGGGAAGAAGCTTCCAGTACGGTAATCAAAGAAGGATTAGCAATACCTCATATTTTTGTCCAGCCAAAAGGAATTTTTAAAATTGTTTTGGCCCGGGCGAAGGCGGGTGTTATTTTCCCCGGCGACAAAGTGGTACATACTGTATTTGCCTTAATCGGTTCAGCGGACGAACGGGTCCTTCATTTAAAAATATTGGCCGCTATTGCGCAAATAACGCAAAGCCCTGATTTTGACCGCATCTGGCAGGAGGCTAAAAATAAAGATGAATTGAAACATGTTATCCTTCTCGCCGAAAGAAAAAGAGAAGTGGGATAATGGTTTTAAATTAAAGAGAGGAGGCTATGGCAAGATTTTTTGCGGCAATTGATTGCGGTACGTCGGCTATTAAGGCGGCTATATTTGCAGAAAACGGCAAGCCAAAAGCTATTGTTTTTAAATTTTACTCCTCCGGTTTTACAAGCCAATCTAAGATAGAACAAAATCCTCAATTACTAATTAAGAAAATATATTCTTGTCTTCAGGAAGCTGTTCAAAAAGCAAAAATAAAACCGAGTTCAGTGCTTTCTCTCTCGTTTTCTACCCAAAGAGCAACTTTTCTAGCCGTAGATAAAAAAGGCAATCCTTGATATAAAAAAGCTAACCTGGAGCAAAAAGTTATTAAAAATTATTAATCTAGAAAAAAGCAAATTAGCCGAATTAATCCCTTCGGGTAAAGTCGTAGGATATTTAGCAAAAGGGGCAGCTAAAAAAACCGGGTTAACAGAAGGCCTGCCGCTTGTATCAGGCGGCGGCGACCAGCAGTGCGCGGCCTTAGGCGCAGGGGCCGTCAAGCCGGGAATTTTAGAGATAACTTTAGGCACGGCCGGGGTGCCGTTAGTTTATTCTCGGCGGCCGATATTTGATTTGCAGTCGAGAATTATGTGTTGTGCCCATGTTATCGAAGGCGGTTGGGGATTAGAAGGGCTGCAGAGTTGCGCGGGGGCGTCAATCCAGTGGTTTAATAATATTGCCGGCAAGAAAAAATGTAACAAAAATATTTTTAAAAAAGTTAAAAAATCAGGTTTGGGGGCAAAAGGGATATTGTTTTATCCTTATCTTGCCGGTGCGTCTTGCCCAAATTGGAATCCGGATGCTAAAGGCGGTTTTTTAGGATTAAAACTTAATTCGGCCAAAGAAGACTTGCTGCGGGCAATTATCGAAGGTATTTATTTTGAAACTAAAGAAATCATCGATTTGTTTTCTGATTTAGGGGTTAAGGTAAAAGAGGTTAAATTGACCGGGGGTTATTCAAATAATAATATTTGGAACCAGATTCAGGCTGATATTTACCAAAGAAAAATAACAACTCTTTGCAACCCGCAAGCAACTTTAGCGGGAGCTGCTGCTTTGGCAGCTTATGGCGCCGGCTTCGATAAAGATTTAAAAAAAATAGCTTTAAAATTCTCAAAAATAGATAAAGTTTTTTATCCAGACAAAAAGAAAAAATTGGCGTATAATAAAATTTACAAAAGATACAAGCAGATATATAAAATTTTAGCTAAATTTAAAGCTTTTTAAGGTTATTCTATGATTCGGCAAAACAAGAAATTAATTATTTCTCTAGTTAGTCTTTTATTATTGCTGCCGGTTTTTTACTATATCTTCAACACTTTTGTGGATAAAAGTAACGGCAGATTAGATAAGGTAACGCTTGCCGCTTACCGGGGGGATTCGGCGGCTTTAATTTATATTGCCAAACAAAAAGGGTTGTTTCGAAAAAATAAAGTCGATGTAACGATTAAAGATTACCAAGCCGGTAAATTTGCCGTTGATGATTTAATTTCTGATAAGGCTGAAATGGCAACCGCTACCGAATCTGTATTGGTAAATAATAGTTTTCAGAATAAAGATTTAAGAATTTTAGCGGTAATATCCGAAGGCTCAACAAACCGCTTAATCGCCAGACGAGACCACGGTGTCAATAACATAGGTGATTTAGCCGGCAAAAAAATTGCGTTAACTGCAAAAACTACCGGAGAATACTATCTGGGCCAATTCCTTTATCTGCATAATTTAAATTTTTCTGATTTAGAAATAGTTGACGCTCCCCCTGCAGAAATAGTTTCGCAATTAATCGCCGGTAAAGTTGACGCAGCCTTTAGCCGGGACCCTAATATCTACGAAATAGAAAAAGCAATACCGGGTAAAACAATTAGCTGGGATGCACAAGTCTATCAACCTTTTTATTTTTTGTTGCTGGCAAAGAGCCGCTGGATCAATAAACACCCCGATTCTGCCATAAATATTGTGAGGGCGTTGATTGAAGCCGAGCAAATTATCGGAAAAGATAAGAAGCAGTTAGCTTTATTTTTAAAAACCAATTTTAATTATACGGATCATTATCTCGATTATATTCTCGGTAAACATCAATATTACATTAATTTATCACAAGGCCTGTTAATAAAATTAGAGACACAAGCTGCTTGGTTGATGGAAAATAATTTAGCAGCAGCTGACAGGATGCCTAATTACTTGGATTTAATATACCCTTATGCTCTGGAGGTGGCAGACTCACAGAGAGTGAGCCTGATTCGTTAACAAGATGAAAATTATCAAGAAAATAACCTTATTAATATTATTGTGCATTTTGTGCGGAGTTATTTTATCTTTCTTAGTCTTTTATTCTTACCGGAAATTAAATGTAAGTACTGAAAAATTTATTTTCTCCCGAAAAATGGTGGAGAGTAATTTTAATTTAACCCACCTTACCCATGAGTATTTCCTTAATCCAACCAGCCGCATCAAAACTCAATGGAATACGGCTTTTATAAAATTCAGGCAGAATTTAAAACAATTGCAGGAATTAAATTTAAACCGGCAAGAAAGGCAATTAGTTGGGAAGATAGCTGCTCGGGCCGAGGCAGTTAAATATCACTTTTCAGAAAGCAGCCAGTTAATCAGGCTTACGGTGACTGACCTGCATCAGATGGCGGCGACCGTATTTTCTTTAGAAAGTATTTTTCGTGAAAATTTTATAACTACGCAAAAAAGAGTCAGCTTCTGGTTTATTATCACTATTTCTTTGTTTTTTTCTATTTTTATTTGGTTTATCTACCGATTATTTAAAGACATCAAATACCGCGAACAAACTCAGAAAGAATTAGCAGAGATCAACAAAAGATTAAAGCTTGTGGGCCGCTTGGTGGAATTTAGCGGAGACGGGGTTTATCGTTATAGTTATAAAGATGGTACGATTTTGTTTGCCAACCAAGGATTTGTCGATATCGTAGAACTTGATTGTAAACCAGAGCAAGTTATCGGTAGAAAGTTAGAAGAAGTAATAGAATATTTGGAGGAGCCGGGAAAAATTCGGAGATTAATCGAGGCCGAAGGCAGTATTCGCAACTATCCTTATCACTTTAAAACAAAAGCCGGAACAAAAAAGTGGATTTTACATAATTCATTTTTAATTGAAACAGAGGCGGGAGAAAAAGTATTAGAGTCGATAGTTACCGACATTACCGAAAAAAGAAAAAGTGAAGACAAAATTAAACAGTCTGAATCTAAATTTAGGGCCATTTTTGAAAAAGCCGGTGCTGCTATTTTTATTGCAGAACCTCAGAGCGGCAAAATTGTTGATTGCAACCGGCGGGCAGAACAATTGGTGGGGATGCAGCATGATGAGATAATCGGCCTGCATCAGAGTAAACTCCATCCTGAGGGGAAAAAAGATGAGTATAAGAAATTTTTTGATGAGCATAGTTCTGGAAAAAAACAGAATGATTATCAAGTTGAAATTAAAGATAAACAAGGAAATGTTAAACCGGTTTGGATTAGTGCCGATCTTTTTAATTTTGGCGGCAAAGACTTGCTGGTTGGATTTTTTACTGATTTATCAGAACGGATCAATTATGAAAAAAAAGAAAAAGAGGCTTTAGCCGCGTCGGTTCAGGCCGAAACTGAACACCGAAAAGCCGAAGAGTTAGAAAGAGCTTACAATGAGTTAAAAAATATTCAGGAAAAACTAATCCGCAGCGAAAAACTCGCTGCTTTAGGCAGGCTTTCGGGCATTGTTGCTCATGATTTGCGTAACCCGCTCGCTGTAATTAGAAATTCAATTTATATTATCAAAAGCAAATTAAAAGATTTAAGTGACCCTAAAGTTAAAAAGTATCTAAAAATTTTAGATGAAGAAATTGAAACTGCCGATACGATAATCGAAGATGTTTTAAGTTTTACCAGATTAAAAAATATAAAACTTTCATCTTTTAGCTTAAACCAAGAAATTGAAAAAATTCTCGAAAAAATTGAAATCCCTAAAAATATTAAATTAACAAAAAAGACCGATAAAAATATTTCTAAAATTAAAGGCGATAAAGATCAGCTGAAAAGAGTATTTATAAATCTAATTAATAATGCAATTGAAGCGATGCCGGATGGCGGTAAGTTGACTATCACAACTAAAGCAAAAGATGAGAGAGTATTAATTAAAATTGTTGATAGCGGCGTGGGTATTGGCGACAAAGATCAAGGTAAAATATTTGAACCGATGTTTTCTACAAAAATTCACGGCACCGGCCTCGGCCTTTCTGCTTCTAAAAATATAATTGAAGCTCATCAGGGTGAAATCGAGATAGAGAGCAAAAGGGGCGAAGGCACTACTGTTTTTTTAAAAATCCCGCTGGCTTAAGTAAAAGTAATTTTTTTTTAAGAAAAAATTGATTTATAATTATTTTAACGTAAAATAAAGGCAAACAGGGGAGGTGTGTGATGGGGGCTGAAAAAATAAAAATAGTAGTAGCTGATGACAATCCCGGGATTCGCCAGACTTTCGAAGATTTACTTACTGATCAAGGTTATCAGGTCAAAACAGTAGCTAACGGCTATCAATTGCTTGAATATTTAAGAGAAGATTCTGCTGATCTAGTAATTTTAGATTTGATGATGCCGGAGAAAGACGGTTTAGAGACTATTTCTGTGGTGCGCTCAGTTGCACCGGATACAAAAATAATAGTTTATACCGCATTCGGCCGTTACGAAAACTCCTTGTACGCGAAAGAAGCTGACCGCTTTTTGTTAAAGACTGAATCACCGGAAAAAGTTTTAGGTTCAATTAAAGATTTAGTGAAATAATTTTTCTAGTTTATGAATCGCTTAAAACCGTCTTTATCCAAACCAAATCCCTACTTTAAAATTTTAGCAGTTATTGCTTTAGTTTATTTATTCCTAGTCAGCATCGGCTTGATGGGAGTTGCTTTTAAGGGGTTTGGCAAAGATTTTGCCCAAAATTTAATCCAGACCACAGCCAACCCTTTTCTCGGCCTGTTTATCGGTATTCTTGCTACCAGCTTAGTCCAAAGCTCATCAACCACTACCTCGATTACAGTAGGGATGGTATCTTCAGGGGTGCTTACTGTCGGCAATGCAATCCCGATTATTATGGGAGCAAATATTGGTACCACCGTTACCAACTTAATTGTTTCCTTAGCGCATATTAGCCGGCGCGAAGAATTTAAGCGGGCAATTAGCGGCGCGGCTGTGCATGATTTCTTTAATGTTTTAGCTGTTTGTATTTTACTGCCGCTTCAAATTTGGACCGGTTTCCTCGAGAAGGCTGCTGTTTGGATGAGCCGTATTTTCCAAGGGTTTGGCGGGCTGGCCTTTACCAGCCCTCTCAAAGCAGTAACCAAGCCGGCTGTAACCTGGATTGAAGCTAGTTTACGAAAACTTTCTTTTTTGCCGATTCAGTTTATTTATTCAGTTCTGCTGGTATTGTCAATAGTGCTTTTGTTTTTTTCTTTGTGTTTTATTGTAAAAACAATGCGGACCCTGGTAATGGATAAAGCAGAAACGGTGTTAAATAATATTTTTGGCAAGAGTGCTTTGATTGCCATTTTTGCCGGTTTTCTTTTTACCTCGATTGTCCAAAGCAGTTCGATTACAACATCTTTGCTGGTGCCGCTGGTTGCAGCCGGGATTTTAACAGTAGAGACAATTTTTCCCATTACCTTAGGCGCTAATTTAGGGACAACCACAACTACGATTTTAGCCTCTTTTGCTACCGGAAATCTTTCGGCGATAGTGATTGCTTTTGTCCATTTTCTTTTTAATTTATTGGGGATTTTGATTATTTATCCTTTTAAATTTTTAAGAAGAATCCCGATATTGTTAGCTTATGGCTTGGGTAATCTTGCTTACAAAAAGCGCCGTTATGCGATAATATTTGTTTTGTTTTTATTTTTTATAATTCCCGGGATTCTGATTTTTGTATCGAAATTAATAAAGTAAAAAAAGGCGTTGTCAAAACTTTTATGAAAGTATGAAAGTATAGGACGAAATAACCAAGATACAAGATACAATAACCAAACAATGACCAATAACCAAATTTCAATAACCAAAAAAATGTATTTATATTGTTTGATTATTGAATATTGGAATTTGGGATTTATTTGGTAATTGTATCTTGGTTATTGATTATTTCGATAGTTTCTTGGTAATTGGTGATTAAACTTTTAACAATACGAAAAAAAAGGGGGGGGAGATATGTTTCAAAATTTATTGCAATTTTGGCGCGGTAAAGATTTTTTAAGCCAGGTTCTTGATGAATTTAAAAAGATGCTCGATGATACCCATCAGATGTTTAATTCCGTTTGCAGCCGGCTTATTGATAATTCAAAAGAAGACGGCCTCCAGGATAATATTTATTCTTTAGACAGAAGAGTTAATAGCCTAGAAAGGGATATCCGCAAAAGAATTATTGAACACTTAGCAATTCAGCCTTCGGTAGATTTGCCGACTTCACTGCTTCTGATGAGTGTGGTAAAAGATGCCGAGAGGCTGGGCGATTACGCAAAAAATTTGTTTGAAGTAACTAATATTCTTAATGGCCCCTTAGATAAAGAAAAATACTTACAATTTTTCGACAATATCGGCCAGGATTTAGAAAAATTATTTAGTATCACCAAAGAGGCCTTTATTGAATCCGATGAGAAAAAAGCCGCGGCAGCTTGGGATTTCGAAACCAAAATCGTAAACCGCTGTGAAGATATTTTTCTTAAATTAGCAAATGGCGATTTGCCGGTCAATACTGCAGTTTCTTTTACGCTGATTGCCCGTTACTTTAAGAGGATTGCCGCTCATCTAACGAATATCGCGACCTCAATCATTGTGCCCCTGGACCAACTTGATTATTACCGGGAAAAGCGAAAAAAAACTATTTAAGTTAACCTTAAACAGCTATCCTTATATAATTTGCTGAAAGAGAATCTATATGGTATAATTTATCTCCAAGCGGGTAATAAGTAAAAATTAATAATTTTGGGGAGGTAGCCGGATTCGGCTATCTATTTTTGTCTTTACAGATTATGAAAAAAGATTTAGATAAAGAAAAATCTTTACAAATATACAAGAGGCTGATTGATCTTACCCGCGACGGAGTTTTTTCTTATAGTTTTAAAGAAGGTAAAATTATCTTTGCCAACCAAGGTTTTGTAGATATTTTAGAACTTAGCTGCAGCCCGGAACAGCTGCAAGGCAAAAAAATCAAAGAAATTATCGAATACACCCAACAACCCGGGATGATCCGCGCCAAGCTTACCCAACAAACTGAAATCCGCGGCCTTGAATATAGTTTTAAAACTTTATCCGGTAAAGAAAAATGGGTTATCTACAATTCATTTCTTCGCAAAGACAGCCGCCAAAAAATAGTCGAAGCATCGATAAAAGATATTACTGCCAAGAAAAAGATGGAGAAAATGCTTTTGTTTAACCAATTTGTCCTTGATCATATGAGTAATCCGGTGTTTTGGATTACCTCAACCGGACAAATTGATTATGTAAATCAAGCGGCTGTTGATGTCTTGGATTATTCAAAACAAGAATTGTTGGAGATGACGGTTTTTGATATTGATAGTCATTTTTCTCCTCAAGATTGGCCGGAACGTTGGCAGAAAATAAAAGAGATAAAGACCGCTGTTTTAGAGACGATTTATAAAACTAAAAGTGGTAAAGTTTTTCCGGTTGAGGTGACTGCCAGCTACATGGAGTATAACCACAGCCATCATCTTTGTGTGGTCGTCCGCAATTTAACGGAACGCCAGAGGGTAGAGAGTGCTCTGCGCCGCTCGGAAGAAGAAAAGTCTCTGATTTTAGACAGTCTTTCGGAATTTGTTGCCTATTATGACAGCGACTTAAATCTGTTGTGGGTAAACAGAGCTGTGAGTGAAGTTGTCGGTGAGCCGGCGAATCGCCTAATCGGCTTAAAATGGGGACAAGTTTGGCAAAAGCTAAATGTTGATACCGGCGTGCACCCTGTCGGCAGCGTGCTCCAAACCGGTAAGTTTCATAAAAAAGAAATTACCTCTGACGACGGCAAGTCTTGGCTCATCCGGGCTTATCCGGTGAAAAGTGTGGAAGATAAAATTGTCGGTATTGTTGAAGTTGCTTTAGATATATCTCAAAGAAAAAGTGCAGAGCATCAAAAGCAGCTTAATTTAGTCAGGACCAGGCGAATCCTGGAAGAAACGGTTAACGCGCTGGCGGCTACTTCCGAAAGAAGAGACCCTTATACCGCCGGCCATCAGCGCCGTGTGGCCAAATTAGCTTACGCGATAGCCAGAGAATTAGGCTTTAGCCATAACCGCTTAGAAGGGATTAGAATGGCGGCCAATATTCACGATGTCGGTAAAGTTTATGTGCCGGCTGAAATTTTAAGTAAACCGACCACCTTAACCCAATTAGAGTTTAGTATTATTCAAACCCATCCTCAAATCGGCTATGATATTTTAAAAGAAATAGAGTTTCCCTGGCCAATTGCCAAAATTGTGCTCCAGCACCACGAAAAATTAGACGGATCCGGTTACCCCAACGGCACAACAGCTGCGGATATTTTAGTAGAATCGAAAATTTTGACAGTATCTGATGTAGTGGAGGCGATGGCTTCGCACCGGCCCTACCGGGCTGCTTTAGGGATTGATGCTGCCCTAGAAGAGATTGCAGCCGGTAAAGGTACTGTTTATGATCCCGAAATTGTTGAAATTTGTATTAAACTCTTTAGGTGCAATAAGTTTCAGTTTAGTTAAAATGGTATTTAAAAAAATTGGCAAAGAATTAATTTTAGTCGGTGATAAAGTCTTAATTGAACCTGCTACCGGCCAGGATAAAACCGATGCCGGCCTTTATCTGCCGCAAGGGGTTAAAGAGAAAGAAAAGGTACAATCAGGCAGAATCATAAAAATCGGCCCCGGTTATCCTCTTGCCGACCCCGGCAGCCTCGACCAAGAGCCTTGGCTTAAACCTTCGCAAAAGAAATATTTTTCCCTGCAGGCTGATGAGGGCGACTATTGTATCTTTTTAAGAGCCCAAGGCATTGAGATTAAATACGAAGGCAAAAATTACATCGTAGCGCCTCATTCGGCAATTTTGCTTTTGATTCGCGAATTTCCTACCGCTTAATTTTATTGTAATCGCTTCCAAGAATAATTTTAAAAAGCTTTTTCTTTTCGCAATCAGCCTTGTTTTTATGGTATCCTTTAGTTTGTAACCGGGAGGTTCCAATGCTAAACAGAAAACTGTCATTTGTTTTTTTTGTCTTAGTTTTTAGTTTGCTTTCTGTTTCTTTAGTTTTTGCCCAAGCTGAATTAGTGGGAAAGTACCAACGGATTTCCGGCCCGCTCAATGCCGATTATCTCGGTGTTGCCAGGACCGAACCGGCTTATCAACTAATCGAGTTAGCCCTGGAGCGCCAAGAATTAAAACTTGTCCTTCACCATTTTGGTATTGCCGTTGTAAAAAATCATACGCCGGTGTGTGTACTAGATATCGAATTGTTTGCCAATAAGGCTAAAGTGTTAGTCTTAAGCGGCCTCCAGGCCGGGGCAACCGGCTGGGTACCCTTAGAGTGGCTTTCCGGTGAAGTCCAGGCAGCTAAGCTTTGGCAATAATACCGGCCTCAATCCACTTTCCAAATTTTTCTAATCTGGTATAATATTTTTAAAATATTTATCAGACCATGAAAAAAATTATCTTTAAAACTAATACTGTCACCTTTTCTGCCAACTTAAACGACAGCCGGGCTGCTTCTGAAATTTATAACAACTTGCCGCTCGCTTCACAAGTCTCTTGCTGGGGTAAGGAAATTTATTTTGATTTAGGGTTTAAAGTTTCTTCTGAAGCCGCCACCATGGATTTAGAAGCCGGCGATATCGGTTATTGGCCGCAAGGTAAATCTCTTTGTGTATTTTTCGGGCCTACTCCTTTCAGCGAAGAAGAAGATAAACCGGTGCCCGCTTCTCCGGTCGTAGTTGTAGGAAAGGTTGATAGCGGTATCGATAAACTGGAAAAAATTAAACTGGGTGAATCAATCACCGTAGTCAAAGCTTAATGGCTATTTTTAGAACTTTTTTATTTTTAATAGTAGTTTTTTTTCTCTTTTTCCTCTTTATGAAGTTTTTCCAAAAAAACAATATATTTTTTCCTGTCGCAGAACTCGCCGCCACACCTAAATATTTCAATTTAGCCTATAAAGACATTTATCTGGAAACAGAAGATAAAGTAAAGTTAAATGGCTGGTTTATCCCTTACAATGACGCTCACCTTACTTTACTTTTTTTCCACGGTAACGGCGGAAATATTTCTCACCGCCTGCATAAAGTAAGCCAATTGCAAAAGTTATGCCTAAATATATTCTTAATTGATTACCGCGGCTACGGAAAGAGTCAAGGCAAACCATCTGTTTCCGGAATTTATAAAGACGCGCAAGCCTGGCTTGATTATCTCACAAACGAAAAAAAGATTAAAGCAAACAATATCGTTTTATACGGAGAATCGCTCGGGACGAGTCTGGCTGTACACCTAGCTGCAAACCATAAAGTGGGGGGAGTCATTTTAGAAGGGGCTTTTTCCTCCGGCCGGGATATGGCTAAAATAATTTATCCCTTTATTCCCGGGATATTTTTACCCAATATTTTTAAAAACTCTGAACAAATAATTAAAGTCAAAGAGCCAAAATTATTTATCCACTCAAAAGTAGATGAAATCGTCCCCCTTGCTTTGGCCAGAAAATTATACAACTTAGCTCCCGAGCCAAAAGAATTTATTGAGATAATCGGCGGCCACAATACAGCTTATATCGATGCAGAAGAAGAATACCTGGCTTCTCTCGTTGATTTTCTCCAAAAAATAAATAAGAACAAAAAAGGGGGAGAAGATGAGTAAAAAATTACAATTTTTATTTTTAATTTTAATTTTTCTGTTGCCAGGCTGTGCCCTTTTTACCAAAGCCCCGCAATTACTGACTCTAAAACGATTGGGCGACAATCAAAAGCAGATGCAAAAATATGTAGCTAAACAAAAAAAATACTTGGAAAAACTAATAAATGATATCGAAGTTAAAAAATTAGAAAAAGGAACCGGTTATAACAGGTTTATCAGAATATACGGAGAACCGGTTTTAGAAAAAAATATCAAGAAAGGAGATTTTAGAAAAAGGCTTCTCTATCGCAACCCGGTAGAATATTTTGATACCGATAAAGTTTATATTTACTTTAATCATCAATTAGAGCTTGTTGCCTGGAAGTACAAAAAGGCAGATAAATAAAAATTTTTTGGAGTTTCCCCAAAAAATAGGCCTAATTTTCTCTAACTCTATGCAGTAA
>CAZSDJ010000030.1:0-20609 GCA_964605645.1 uncultured Planctomycetia bacterium | reverse complement strand
ATAGAGACCTGTTTTGATTGGAAAGCGCCGCTTGTACGCATAGTAGATGAGGGGTTTTATTCAGAAAGAATAGATTCTCAGACACTTTAGGCAAGTTATTAGAAATCAAGCAGATAGAAAACAAATATAGAATAACTGCAGATTTGTTTTATAATTTTTCGGATGTTAATAATTTATCAAAAGCGTCTCGCAGTTTGTATTTTATTGCATCGATGTTATTATATTGAAGGAATTTTCTGAATATTTGTTTTGTAATTCTATGGTTATCAATAACTTATCAAAAGCGTCTAGCAATGTTTTGTTAGGAATCAAACCTCAGCGTCCACATGATAAGGGCTGCCGGATAACAGAGTCCGCCGATTAAGATAACAATCTGAGAGCCCCAGGTAATAGTTAAGATACCGGTTAAAATTGCACCTACAACTGAGAAGAAGCCGTTGCAGCCCCAGGCTATTCCGGTATTGGCCTCACCCGTAGAAGATATTTTTTGCATCCCCAGGGGGAAAGGAATACCCAAAAGTAAGGCCAAAGGAGAAATGATAGCAATTGAAAGCAGCAGCTTAAGATAGAAATCCAAGCTCATTAACTGCGAAAAAAGCCCGTCTAAGAAAAAAGCGTAAGCGCCGCTCAAGAGGAAGATAATTACAAAGGGGATCATCTGAAACTTCATTTGCTTGCCGACTAACTTTTTGCTCAGCATACTTCCTATCCCTGAGATAAGCAGGAAAGTACCGATGACTATCGAAGCAGAATAAATAGGATCATGGAGAAAGAGAATAAACTTTTGAATTAGGCTCATCTCTAAAATCATAAAAGCCAACCCCAGGAAGATAAAATAGTACCAGGTGTTAGTTTTAAATCTTTTTTTATTCTTTTTTCTGTATTTAGCGATTAAGAACCCCAGAGGAAGAAGAATAACCACTCCTCCGATAAGTATAGATTGCGCAAAGGTAGCTAAAAGAACAAGGTAGCCATGTTCTGAAAAAGGAATCCATTCTCTGCCCATTGTTTCAATAAGGTGGGGCAAAGCCGACCATTTAAAGAAGTGAGAAAAATAAGGCTTGTCGTCTGTGGCGGGCCTAATATTAAATAAATAATCAGTAAAGAAAGCTTCTTTTGTCTCGGAATTTATTAAATTTTGAGAAGCTAGATAATAAACCGGCTCCGGCAGAACATGAAAACGATTAACCGGCCAATCGTTTGTTTTCGGCAGGTAAGAGATATCAAAATGTTTCATGCTGCAGAAGTCTTTCAAGCTTTCTATCTCAAAATCGCGGAAAGGTTCTCTCTTTACCATCAAGCTGATTATGTCCCAATTTCTGATTAAAACTAAGTTGTCGGCCGGATTTTCCACACCAAGAGTTTCCAGAGCGCGCAGGCCGGTGGCAAACAATTTAAGGCCGTCTTTGGCTGGAGTAGCCATCCAACGGCTGATAAGCAGAATCCCCTCCGGCTTAAGCCGCTCTATAAAAAGCTGGTATGATTCAACAGTATTTAGATAATCCTCATTTTGTGAATAGAGCCCGGCCGCCGAAGAGTTGAGGGTCCCGGCAGGGTTAAGCTGGATAAGGTCAAACTTCCGGCCTGTCTTTTCTATGTAACTGCGGGCATCTGTAATAGCTATCTCCACGCCAGCTTCTTGTTGAAGCCTAAAGAAGGATTCAGGCATGTTCTTTTCTAAGGCGGTAATAACCTCGGGGTTTATCTCTAGAACCTTGATGCTTGAAGCCTGATGGTGCTCGGCCAGCATTACCCCGCTGAAACCTCCGGCTCCGACAAGAAGCACTTCGGGGTTCGGCTTAAGTTTATAGGCTGCTGAAAAAATCTGATTATCGAAGAAAGACTCTTTTGCCTGATTCGGCCTAAAGATAGGCGAAGGGGAACTGCCGTCAAAAGTTAAAGCCTTCTGCCGGGGAAGATGATCTCGGTGGGTTAAACTTAAACCGCGCGCTATTCTTATCATCTCGCCTTCGGCCACATGGAGAACCCCCCGGGGGCTGTAGTGGTAATCAACTATTTTCGTCTCAGGCAATCTCAAGATGGCAGGTAAACCTTTATATTCAGACATCTGCGGGACCAGAGAAGAAGGAACAAGAAGAATATTTACTGAAATAACTGCCAGAAAGACAAGTCCGGCGATAAGCTTCGGGCGTAACTTTTTATTGTTTAAGCCTTGAGACAAACTGATAAGCGCGCCGAAGGCTGCCGCGGCAAACAGATACAGCTCAGGCGGCAGGTAATGCATAATAACGACACTTATGAAGATGCCTAATCCTGAGCCGACTAAATTTACAGCATAGACCTGATTGGCCTTCTTAGGATGTTTAAGAAAGAAGAGGGCTAGTATGCATGAGATTATTAGAAAAGGCAAGCCGAACAGAAGGTAGCTTACCGCCAGATAAACCAATTGATGCCAGTCCCAGACTAGATAGAGATAGTCAAGCGGTAGTCTTTGGTTGAGGTAAAAAACAACAGGAAGAACAAGGCTGAAAGCAAAACCACCGACAAAGACAAAAGTATCGCGATTTTTCTTAAAGAAGTTTCGGAAAATCGCCAGCATCAGGCCGCTGAAGCCTAAGCTCAACATCGAAAGGCTGACTACCATATGAGCGTAATGGCTCCAGCCGGCTATACTTAAAATCCGCATCAGGATGATTTCGTATACTAAAAAAGCGCAGGCCGCCAGAAAGAGAGTCAAAAATGATAGTATCATACTTTAATCTTTATTTCTGGTTAGAGGAACAAAGCGGACAGGGATAAGATTTTTACTGTTTAAAGTTCCGTCTTCTTCTTTGGTAATCAACATCAGCCTCTGCGTTTGATAGACTCCGCCTACCGGGATAATCATCTTACCGCCGGGCTTAAGCTGGCCTATTAAGGGAGGGGGGACATATCCGGCAGCAGCAGTAACCATGATGGCGTCGTAGGGAGCATGTTCTTCCCAGCCATAATAGCCGTCACCGATTTTAATCTTCACGTTGTCGTATTTTAAGCCACTGAGAAGTTTGGCAGCTTTATTGCCTAATTCAGGGATAATTTCAACCGTATAAACCTCTTGGCATATCTCTGCGAGAATTGCAGCCTGGTATCCGGACCCGGTTCCGATCTCCAAGACAACACTGTCTGAACCAAGGCCTAATTGAGAGGTCATAAGAGCCACGATATAAGGCTGAGAAATTGTTTGTCCTTGCTCTATGGGCAGGGGCCGGTCTTTATAGGAAGCAGTCTTGTATCTGGGCAAAACGAATTCGTGGCGGGGGACAGCTAACATAGCTGCCAGAGTAATTTTATCATCTATCCCCCTGTCTTTAATCTGGCTTTCTACCATCTGCCGGCGCTCATCAGCAAACCTCGCCTCGGCAGAAACTTGTCCGGTTAAGAAAATAAAAAGAGGGAGAACTAAAAATATTAAGTTTTTGATTCCGGTTCCCATTAAAATCAAGATAGCACAGAAAAAAATCATTGTCAATTTACTTAATCTTTTTTCTGTTATTGACGGCGGTGATTGTCTGTAGTAGACTTTCAGTATGGATGACTGGTTGTTTTCTTTGGTTTTAATTAGTTCTGCTCTCGCAGCAGGAGCTGTATCTTACTTCATCGTAGTCTTGTTGGTTAAACACTGGAACAAGTTGCCTATCCTCGGCGGGATTAAAATTAAAGCTGAATGGCTCAAAGGCCCGCTCCGGTTGTTAATCCCCGTTACCTTTCTTACCTTGGGAAGTCCTTTTTTACGTTTTCAACCTGGCCTTCAAGCTGCATTTTTTCATCTTATCAACCTCCTCCTTATCGCCGCGACTAGCTGGCTGCTGATTAGAATTATCCACATAACCAGAAATCTTATTCTCAACCGGCATGATATTAGCGTTAAAGACAATCTTCAAGCTCGCCAAGTTTATACCCAAATTCGCGTTGTGGAACGCATCCTGATAATAGTTATAATTCTGTTTGCACTATCTTTTATGCTAATGTCTTTTCCCAAAGTCCGGCAGATGGGAGTAAGCTTACTTGCTTCAGCCGGAGTTATCGGTATTATTTTGGGATTTGCTGCTCAGAAAACTTTAGGCAATCTCATTGCAGGGATTCAAATTGCGATTGCACAGCCGATACGATTAGACGATGTAGTTATAGTTGAGAATGAGTGGGGTTGGATTGAGGAAATTAACCTTATGTATGTAGTCGTGCGCATTTGGGATCTCCGGCGGTTGGTGGTTCCGATTTCCTATTTTCTCGAACACCCTTTTCAGAATTGGACACGCACCTCAGCCGATATACTCGGGACTGTATTTATTTATGCTGACTACACAGTCCCGCTTCAGGAAGTACGCCGGGAATTAACCCGGATACTTGAAGATAGCGCTTATTGGGATAAAAAAGTGAATGGTTTGCAAGTTACCAACACTAGTGAACGAACCGTTGAGATAAGGGCTTTAATGAGTGCTGCAGATTCACCGGGGGCTTGGAACTTGCGTTGTGAGGTCAGAGAAAAGCTTCTTGAGTTTCTGCAAAAAAAGCACCCCGACTGCCTGCCCCGAACCAGAATTGAATTAAACAAAAATCATACATGAAACGAGTATTACTATTGTTGCTAATTGCGTTTTTAATTGCCGGTTGTGCGGCTCCAAGAGAGTCAGTAAATTTTAGCTTGGAAAGACAAATCCATACAGATAACCAGATTAAAGCAGTTCTAATTGATGGTGCAATTCTGGGAGCAAGTATCGTCGCTGTTGTCAGTTTAATGGGATTTGTTCTTTTTTATTTTGTCGGCAAAAAAAACAGTCAATAAAAAAATTATTTCTTAAAAATAATCAGTAAAATTTTATTTAATTATTAAGAAGAGGAGGAGTTATGGTTAAATTATTTCGTTGTGAAATTTGTGGTGATCCTTACATTGGAGAAACTGCACCGGACAATTGCCCTTTTTGCGGAGCACACAAAGGATACATTAAAGATGTAAAAGAAGCTGAAGTTAATTTTGATTTAGAGCTAACCGATACCGATAAAGCAAATGCAGAATATGCCCTAAAGGTTGAAATCAGTAGTGCTGCTTTTTATGCCTGTGCAGCAAAGAATTCTGAAGATGAATACGGCAGATTGTTGTTTAAAGCCTTGTCGAAAGTTGAAGCAGAACACGCAAGTATTTGGAAAAAAATATTAAAGCTGGATACAATCCCGGAAGGCAATGACACCTGCGGTGACACCAATAGCAAAAACTTAGCCGAATCACACACCCGAGAAACTAATGCGATCCAATTTTACGATAAAGCAGCTGCTGAGTCAGAAAATGAAAGGATTAAACAACTTTTTCTGTCTCTAGTTGAAATTGAGAAAGATCATTTAGTATTTTCAGAAAAAATTTAAGAATTAATTTATTTTAGATTAGTTTTCTGAAGAGAATTTTTTTTGGCGGTAGTAAAGAACTACTATTATTACTATGCTGAATAAGGCTAAATTTACAATATTGAAAGTTTTCCAAACTAAGTCACTGGATTTAAAAGCTTCCGGGGCCATCAAGATAAAACAAACCCAAACCCCCAATGCCCAGTGCAAACTAATATCAGTTGATGACTTGCGTTTTACCATCCGCGCAATGAGAGGAATATTCCAAAGGGGAAGGATAATTGCCGCAATTAAAGCTATTTTTTCTGTCATTTTTTCTCCTTTAAGTTAAAAAGTAATATACCACAAATTATTATAAAATTGAAAATTTTTTTTAAAAATAAATTAAGATGGCAAAAAAAATAAATACTCCTTTAGCAGTTAAAATGCGTCCCCAAACTTTAGGCCAGTTTGTGGGACAAAAGCATATCTTAGGCGAAGGCAAAATCTTACGACGGGTTATCGCCAGCCAAAGAATCCCTTCCTTATTGCTCTATGGGCCTCCCGGATCAGGAAAGACTGCCTTAGGCTTTTTAGTTGCGAATACAATTAAAGCAAAATTCCGTTATCTAAATGCAGCTTTTACCTCGATTGGAGAAGTAAAAAAAATAATAATTCAGGCCAAAAAAGACCTCGATAAAAATCAGTGCCCGACGATAGTTTTTATCGATGAGATTCATAGATTCAACAAGCTCCAACAAGAAGCCCTCGTGCCTGATACAGAAAGCGGTGAAATCATTTTAATTGGGCAACTATTTATAACCCTCATTACTACATGATCCCTTCCTTAATATCTCGCTCGCTGGTTGCCAGGTTTTATCCTTTGCGTAAAGAAGACATCATCACTATTTTAAAATCGGCATTAACAGATAAAAAGAAGGGCTTAGGCGAAACACCAATAAAAATTACGGATAAAGCAATTGATTATTTAGCTACGATGTGTTCCGGCGATGCCCGCAAAGCTTTAAGCAGTTTAGAGATTGGTACTCTCAGCACACCCTTAAATGACAAAGGAGAAATACTTTTTGATTTTGCGGTAGCTAAAGAAAGTATCCAAAAAAATACAGTTTATGATAAAAAAGCAAGCCATCACTATGATACTATATCCGCTTTTATAAAATCAGTAAGGGGTAGCGATCCCGATAGTGCCCTTTACTGGCTGGCAAAGATGCTAGTCTCCGGAGACGACCCGCGTTTTATTGCGCGTCGTTTAGTTATTCTCGCTTCCGAAGATATCGGCAACGCAAATCCTTTTGCCTTAACTCTGGCTACCAATTGTTTCCAGGCCGTAGAATTTATCGGGATGCCGGAAGCCAGGATACCGTTGGCTCAAACTACGATTTATTTAGCTTGTTGCCCAAAATCTAACTCTGCTTACCAAGCAATAGATTCAGCCTTAAAAGATATAGAAGAAACTGAAACTGAGGAAGTTCCTGCCCAGATAAAAACTCATTCGAAAAACTATAAATATCCCCATTCCTACCAAGTTAATGAAAATATCGGTGGTTATGTTCGTCAAGACTATGGGGCGAGAAAAAAATATTATTTTCCCTTATCAGTGGGCGAAGAAAAAAAAATGAAGCAATTTTTAGAAAATTTAGATAAACTTAAAAAAAAGAATAAAGGAAATAAGCAATGATGGCTTTTAGCCTCTTGTTTCGGGCTGGTCAACAAAAACCGTGAACCAATGCGCCCTGTATGGTCTTGACTGGCCTATCTAAGGGTGATATATTAAAATAAATGGCTGGGTTAACAAAAAAAAGCAGTTTAAATTTAAGGCCTGCTTTTTTTATTTTGTAAATAAGAAGTGATTATGAGTAAAATTTTAATAGTTGACGATAACAGAGAAATTTTAAAAATCTTATATGAATTCTTTACAATAGAAAAACACGAAGTGGTTACCGCCGATTCAGGCAAAAAAGGGCTTAAACTGGCTAAAAGGCTTAAGCCTGATTTAATGCTATTGGATATTATGATGCCGGACATGGAAAAACAGAGGTGTTAGATAGAATAAAAAAGTAGAAGAGGTGCTTTCTCGCTGGAATAAAAAATAAAAATGAAAAAAGAAAAAATATTAATAGTTGGTGCCGGAGAAGGCGGGACGGCATTGCTTAAGATGTTTAAAGGAAGCAGGCGCGCCGAAGTTGTTGCCGTTGTTGATAAAGACCCGGAAGCTCGCGGTATCAAACTGGCAAAAAAAATGGGGATTAAAACTACCGGCGATTATAAAAAACTCCTGAAACAGAAGAAAGTAGACCAAATCATTAATGTAACGGGGCTAAAGAAAGTGCAAAGAGAGTTGGGGGAAGTAAAACCAGCTTCTCCTGAGTTGATTAACGGAAAAACGGCAAAATTTATCTGGGGGTTAGTTAAAGAGCATCAAAACACAGAAAAAAGGTTGCAAAAAAATCAGTATTCTTTAAAAGAAAAGAATAAAGAGCTGGAGTATTTTTTTAATTTCAACAAATTAGTGGGGGAAAGTCCTCATTCTTTAGAGAAGATAATGCAGGGCGCGGTTAATTTAATTCCTCCTGCTTACCAGTATCCGGATATTACCTGCGCTAAGATAAAACTGGGGGGCAGGGAATTTAAGTCAGCCGGATGCAGGCGGTGGGCAAAAAAGTGGCGCCAAAAAGTAGATATTGCAAATAAAGAAAAAATTGGCAGTATAGAGGTTTGTTATGCCAAAAAGAAGCCAACGGCTAACGAAGGCCCGTTTTTAAAAGAAGAAAGGAAGCTCTTAGATGCTATAGCCGAAAGGCTGGCAAGGATAGTAGAGCGGCTTGAAAGTGAGCGGAGGGTAAAAAAGAGTGAAAAATATTTCCACAACATAATAAATACAATAGATGACCCGGTATTTGTTAAAGACAAGAACCACCGCTGGATTCTTTTAAACGACGCTTATTGTGATTTTATGGGGTATCCAAGAAAAAAATTACTGGGCAAATCAGATTATAATTTCTTTCCAAAAAAAGAAGCTAATGTTTTCTGGGAAAAAGACGAAGAAACCTTCAAAAAAGGAAGAACCGAAAATGAAGAAAAGTTTACCGACAGAGCCGGCAAGACGCATATTATTGTTACCAAGAAAAGAGTTTATGGAAAGAAAAGAGGTGAAAAGTTTTTGGTTGGCGTGATTAGGGATATCACCAAACTCAAAAAAATACAAACGAATTTGGAACTTTTTAAAAAGATACTCGAAACTTCAACTGATGCTATCGGCATAGCTGATTTTGACGGCCGGCACTACTACCAGAACGAAGCCTTTACCAAATTGTTTGGCAAGATAGGCAAAGATCCAGTGGCGAGTACGTATGTAAGCCCCAAAACCGGGAAAGAGGTCTTTGCTGCGATAATGGCTGGTGGCCGGTGGAGGGGAAAAGTGCAAATGCGTGCGGCCGATAAAAAGATACATAACATTTTGTTGCGCGCTTACGCCATTAAGAATGATAAAGGGGGCGTTACGGCTTTGGCTGGGGTGTACACCGATATCACTGATAGGAAAGAAGCAGAAAAAAAGCTGCAAGGAGCGCAGCAGCGGCTTAATTTGATTTTAGCAAATGCCACGGACGGTATCTGGACCATTGATTTAGAGGGAAATTTTACTTTTGTATCGCCGTCGTTTGAGAGATTGTTAGGGTATAAACCGGAAGAAATATTAAAGAAAAGGATAGGCCAGCTTTTAACTCAAAAAAGCGCAGATAAGGCAGATAGAATTCTAAAAGAAGCCTTAAAGCAGAAAAAGCCGGCCCCTGTGACGTTAGAGCTTGAGCATATAACCAAAAAGGGAGTATCGGTGCCGCATGAAGCAAAGGTGGGGCCGATTTATGATCATGCTAAAAGAGTGGTTGGTTTTGTAGGGGTAACCCGGGATATTACCGAGCGTATGCAGGCGGAAGAAGCTATGCGGCTGGCTCAACTGGGTAAACTGGTGGGCAGCATGGCGCATGAAGTCAATAACCCTTTGATGGTTATATCCGGCCGGGCACAGTTAATTAAGATGGAGGCTGTAAAGAGTAGAGTAATAAATGAAGGTACAGATATTATTATGGAACAATGCCAGCGGGCTAAAGCAATTATCGAGATGCTTCTGAAGTTTTCAAGGCCGCCGGCTAAAAAAATCAGACCAGCAGACATAAACTATTCTTTAGGTAAGATAATTAATTTAATTAAACATCAATTTTTCCTTGAAAATATAAAAATAGTAAAGAAATACACCCCCTCTCTGCCTAAGGTTAATGTTGACCAAGGGCAATTGCAGGAGGTAGTTTTAAATTTGATGAACAATGCCAAGGAAGCAATGGTTGATAAAAAAAGAGGCCGAATTACAGTTAAAACTTATCAAAGAGGCGGTAAGGTGGCAATTGATGTTATAGACAACGGCGAAGGTATAGATAAAAAAAACATTAAAAAAATTGTTAATCCTTTTTTCAGTACCAAAGAGATGGGAACCGGGCTTGGGCTTTCTGTATGTTACAGTATTGTCAATGCTCACGGAGGCAAGTTAGAGTACCAGAGCAGAAAAGGAGAAGGAACTACAATGACCATACTGTTACCGATAAAAAAAAGGGGGGGGCGGTAGATGAAGAAAATTTTAGTGGTTGATGATGAGGTTCAAATTATAAGTATTTTAAAAAGTTTTTTCACCAAAAAAGGCTATCAGGTTATAACTGCATCAAGGGGCGGCCAGGCTATAGAAACCGTTAAATCTGACCCTAAAATCGACCTGCTCATTATAGATATAAAAATGCCGGGTAAAACCGGCATAGATGTTTTGGAGGAAGTAAAACAGCTGAAGGTAAAATTTCCTGTTATTGTTTTGACCGGATCGATTAATGCTGAAAAATATGAAGGTAAGTTAGCAAAAATCGGTTACAGTAAATTCGATATAGCCTTAAAGCCAATCAACCTTAATGTTTTACTGTCTAAGGTACAAAAAAAGTTGGGCCGAGAAGATAAGGAGGATTGATTATGCTTGAAGGCGTTTTAGTGGTGGATAGGGATACCAAATCAAGGAGTAAATTTTACGAGATGATTTCTAATCTTGGCTACAAAATCAGTTCTGTCCCGGTAGCCAGCGAGGCGTTTATTAAACTCGAAGAAGAAAGGCCGGATCTTATCTTATTGGATGAGAATACCGCCGGAGAAAAAATAGTTAATGCGGTAAAGAAAATCCGCGAGTTTGACAAAGAAGTAAAAATAATTATTCTTACTCAGGGTGAGACAGAAAGAATAGGTGAAGCTGTAAAAGATTTAGAAGTTCAAGCCGTAGTCAAGAAAGATTTTTCAACGCCGCAGATGATGAAAGTAATTCTTAAAACCCTGAAAGAAAAAAAGGGCGGCCGGCAGCAAGAACCTTCTCAGGATAAAAAGGCTCAGGTTATGGTGGTTGATGATAACCTGGAAATCAGGAAAGTTTTATGGGCCTTTTTAGAGAAAAAAGGTTATAAAGTTTCGGAAGCTTCATCAGGGGAGGCTGCGGTTATGGATATCAGAGCCGGGATTAAAAAACCCAAGGTTGTATTCCTAGATATAAGGATGCCGGGCATGGATGGATTGCTGACACTTAATAAAATAAAAGATTTAGATAAGTCCATAAAAGTTGTGATGTTAACTTCGGCTCAAAACAAAGAGTTGATGGAGGAAGCCAAAGAGCAGGGGGCCAGTGATTATTTAGTTAAACCTTGTAATTTTAATGAATTGGACGCTTTGCTCTCTTCTCTTTTATTGCCGGAACAATGAGAAAATTCCCGTTTCACATCGTAAGCCGCGGGGGTAGAAGGGGGCGAGGCCCAACCCTGAGCGTGCTCGAAGAACTGTCAACCTGCCTGCCGGCAGGCGCTTTTGTCGCATAGTAATTGAAGTTTTCGCAATAAGAATCGTAATCTATCATACCCAAAAAAATAAATAAAAACTGATGTTACAAATATCAAAAAGAAAGGCTGCCCTAGAAGTACTCTCTAGGTATTGGGGATATAATAATTTTTGGCCTTTTCAAGAAAAAGCTATAGCGTCTATTTTAGATGCAAATGACACCCTTACCGTGCTTCCCACCGGTGGGGGAAAATCAATTTGCTTCCAGGTGCCGGCTTTAATCTCAGCAGGGACCGCAGTAATCGTTTCACCTTTAATATCTTTAATGAAAGATCAAGTGGATTATTTAAAAGAAATTGGAGTTTCTGCCGAGTGCCTAAATTCAAGCCTTAGTTCAAGTGATAAGGTGGAGGTTATGCGACGCCTGAAGGCGGGCAAGTTAAAACTTATTTATTTAGCCCCGGAAAGATTAAAACTGCAATGGATGCAGGATTTCCTCAAAGAAATAAAATTATCTTTTTTTGTTATCGATGAAGCCCATTGTATCAGCCACTGGGGCCACGATTTTCGCCAAGATTACCGGGCGTTAGGTGTAATTAAAGAACAATTTCCCGGGGTTTGCGTGCATGCTTTTACTGCTACCGCCACTTCTCAAGTTCAAAAAGATATAATTAAGCAATTAAAATTAGAATCACCGCATTTTTACATCGGCAGTGTTGACCGGCCAAATTTAACTTACCGAATGCTGCGCCGGCAAGGCAACTTAACGAAATCTCTAATTGAAATCATTGAGAAACATCCTCACCAGGCTGGAATTATCTATTGCCTGCGCCGCAGTGATGTAGATAAAATTTCAAAAAGATTAAGCGATCTCGGCTACAGGAATCTGCCTTATCATGCCGGGCTGTCCCCGCAGAGACGAAAAAAGAATCAAGACCAATTCTTGAAAGAAAGAGTTTCGATAATTGTGGCAACTATTGCTTTTGGGATGGGGATTGACCGTTCTAATATTCGCTATATTATTCATGCGGCGATGCCGAAATCAATTGAACACTACCAACAAGAAACCGGCCGCGCCGGCCGCGATGGCTTGCCGGCTGACTGTTACCTGTTTTATTCCGGCGGCGATTATCAAACCTGGAAAACAATTTCCGCCCACTCTCTCGATAAAAAAGTAATGATGGAAAAATTAAATGCAATGTATAATTTTGCCGGTTCTCCCCGCTGCCGCCACCGCTACCTAGTTAATTATTTTGGCCAAGATTATAAAAAAGGCAATTGCCGGGCTTGTGATTATTGCTTAGGGGAGCTGGCAATGGTTGGCCAGCCTTTGCTGTTAGCTATTAAAATATTAAGTTCTGTCCAAGAAATAGGGGAGAAATTTGGCGCAAATCAAATCGTTGATGTTTTAAAAGGAGACTTAACTGACCGCGTCAAAAGTTGGCGTCATGACCAGCTGTCAGCATTTGCCCTTCTTAACAATCAAACAAAAATTTTTATTCATAACATCATCGGCCAGCTTCTTTCTCAAGGGGTATTAGCTCGCGAAGATCAATACAAAACTCTATTTATTACCGGTTTAGGCAAAAAAGTATTGGCGAGTGAGTTTATCCCCAAATTGGCTAAACCAATTATTGCTGAAAAAAAATCGGGAAAAAAATTAAAAATCAAAAAGGATTTAGACTTTAGCAATATCGATGAAGAATTATTTGAGGCTTTGCGCCTCAAACGGCGGCAATTAGCCCAGGCGAAGGGAGTTCCGGCTTATATTATATTCGGGGATAAAACTTTAAAAGATATGGCAAAAACAAAACCAATCACTCAACAAGAATTTGCTACTGTGTTTGGCGTCGGCCAGGCAAAGCTAAATCAATACGGAAAAATATTTACCAAAATAATCAGAGAATACTCATAATCAGGAGGTTTTTAGATGAAAAACTATCAAACTTCTCTGCAAGTCGCAAAAACTGAAGAAAATCCCGATATTTTTATTTTTACAATTACCACCCCTACATTGAGAAGTCAATTTAAACTCCCCAAAAGCACTGTAAACCAACTCCGAATTGATTTGGAAAGGCTGCTGATTCAGAATAAATCAATTTGAAAATAAAACAAGCTGTGGTAGAATATTTTTCCTATTAACATAATTAATGTAATTTCAGGAGGTGATTGATGGCAAAGAAAAAAGATTTTTTCCAGGAAATCAAGACAAAACACTGGCCAAATGCAAGAAAAGAACTTGAAAAAGGGATTGATAATGCGAAAAAAATGCTTTCAACAGGTGAAAAGCATGTAAGGCAATTTTCGGAAAAAAGCGCCGAACGCACTAAAAAAATTGCGCTTCAAGTTAAAAAAGAAAGATTAGTCTATGATCTGGGCAAAGCAATTGCAAGAACTGCTAAAAACAAATGGAATACTACAAAAAAGATTGATGAACTGTGTAAAGAAATAAAAAATTTAGAAAAAGAGATTAAAAAAATAAAATAATTAAAAAGGGAGACGAGATGGCTTTAGCAATTACTAATGCAAATTTTGAAAATGAAGTTATGAATTCAGATAAACCGGTCTTAATTGATTTTTGGGCACCTTGGTGCGGCCCCTGTAAGGCAGTTGCGCCGGTGCTTGCAGAGGTTGAGAAAGAGATTGGTGAGAAAGCTAAAATTTGCAAAATTAATTTAGATGAAGCACCGGAATTGGCAACAAAATATTCGGTAATGAGTATCCCCACGCTAATGATAGTAAAAGATGGTCAGGTGATGGATACCAAAGTGGGGGCTTTGCCGAAAGAAGATTTATTGCAACTCTTAAATCAATACATCTAACGGTTTTGCAAACAAAAACTTTGCTATTGGCTGTATAAATTGTTATAATTTTGTGTTTTTTAACAGAGGGCCTGTAGCTCAGCCTGGTTAGAGCAACTGACTCATAATCAGTTGGTCGGAGGTTCAAATCCTCCCGGGCCCACGTTAAGTGGTTCTTTTTTAAAGAAATAGCATTGCTAAAATTTAAGGCCGAGATAGAGTATATTTGGATACATAAATATCAACCTTCGGTTGAACTTCGACTTTGTCGAAGAATGTATACAAATCCTCCCGGGCCCACTAATTGAATAATGGCAAATAGCTTATGGCTAATGGTTATAATTAAAAAAATAAGAAGTTGATGAATTTAAAAGACGAAATTAAAAAACTTATAAATTTACAAAAAATTGATAAAGAAATTTATCAATTTAATCTAGAGAAAAATAATAACATTCCTGGCCAAATTACTGAATTACAAGAATCAATTACTCAAAAAGAAGAAGAATTCGCGGCTTTTAAAGATAAGGTAAATAGGTTGGAATTAGATAAAAAGAGCAAAGAAGGCGAGCTCACTCAAAAAGAAGAAAATTTAAAAAAGGCAAAAGCACAGCTTTACCAACTCAAATCTAACAAGGACTATCAAATAAAATTAAATGAGATAAGTTCGATTGAAGCAGACATTGCCTGTGCCGAAGAAGAACTTTTGAAATTTCTTGATTCGATCGATCAACAAAAAGAAAAAATTAAAAATGCGAAA
This sequence comes from uncultured Planctomycetia bacterium, assembly GCA_964605645.1. GTDB lineage: Bacteria > Omnitrophota > Gorgyraeia > Duberdicusellales > 4484-171 > PXAH01. The sequence goes on along the minus strand of CAZSDJ010000030.1, from coordinate 5,864 downwards.
ACAAATGTTGAATCAGAAGTGAGCAAATTAAAACAAGAGATTATCAGCCTTGAAAACAAAGCAAAAGAAATCGAACACAAGACCAAAGACCTTAAAGCAAAACGAAATAGCTTTCTCTCCGGGGTGGATGAAAAGATTCTCCAAAGATACCAGGATCTTCTTCAAAAACGAAACGGGCTAGCGATTGTCCCTGTTGAAAATAACCATTGCGGTGCCTGTCACATGTCAATGACTAGCCAAAAGATAAACGAAATAAAGATGTATGATAAATTAATTTTATGTGAAAGTTGTGTCCGAATTCTTTATATCCCTGAGGACCTCGAATTATGATTACCGCCTATATTGACGGATCTTCAATCGGCAATCCCGGCAAGGCAGGGATTGGATACGTAATTCACAAAGATAATAAATTAATCAAAACAGAAAGCATCTATTTAGGGATTCAATCGAATAATTTTGCCGAATACATGGGGTTAATTTTTGCTTTAGCTGATATTATTGCCATTGGTGAAAAAAGCTGCCGAATATATACTGACAGCCGATTGGTTTGTGAACAGATAAATGGTAACTTTAAGGTCAAGCACCAAAATATTTTACCCCTTTATACCTTGGCAAAACGAATGATCCTAAAATTAGAAAAGTTTAAGATAGAGCATATATTACGGGGAAAAAATAAAGAAGCTGATAAGTTAGCGAAAAGAGCGACCGGATTCCTTGTTTAGCAAAAGCATGAAAAATTCTAAACTCAAAGCTCTAAATCCTAAATAAACTTAAAATCTAATGTAGGATTTAGAGTTTAACGATTAAATACGGGAGGTAAAATATGAGTGGGCATTCAAAATGGGCGAGTATTAAGCACAAAAAAGGTGCAGCCGATGCTAAACGCGGCAAACTGTTTACCAAATTGATCCGAGAGATAACCGTAGCTGCAAAAGATGGCGGCGGCGACTCTGATATTAATCCTGCTTTGCGTACTGCGATATCAAGAGCAAATGATGCAAACATGCCTAAAGACAATATCGAAAAAGCAATTAAAAAAGGGACCGGGGAATTACCCGGTGTAAGTTATGAGAGTTGTTTGTTTGAAGGATACGGCCCGGGCGGAGTCGCAATATTAGTGGAGGCCTTAACTGACAACAAAAATCGGTCTTCAGCTGAAATCAGAAATATTTTTGCCAAAAAAAGCGGAAATATGGCTGGTGCCGGCAGCGTTTCCTGGATTTTTACGCCAAAAGGCTATATTTTAATTAACAAATCACAAATAGATGAAGAAGAATTGTTTTCGGTCACTGTTGATGCCGGAGCAGAGGACATAAAAACCAGCGGTGACAATTATGAAATTTTTTGCGAAACTAAAGACCTCGAAAAAATTAAAGAAGTTTTGTCAGAAAAAAATGTAAAATGGGAAGAAGCCGAATTAACTAAAATTCCTAATTCCACCGTAAAATTATCGGGCAATCAAGCAAAACAAGTATTGACCTTGGTTGAAACTCTAGAAGACCATGATGATGTTCAAAAAGTTTATGCAAACTTTGACATCCCGGACGAAGTCTTAGAGGAAATCGCGCAAGAAATTTAAAAATGCCTGTTTTAGCAATAGATTTAGGCCTGCGCACTTGCGGCTATGTTATTTGTGAGATAACAGGGCGAGAAGTTAATTTAATAAAAGAAGGCCAAATAAAACCAAACTCGAAACAAGAGTTGCCGCAAAAGTTAAATCTAATTTTTACAAAATTACAAGAAGAGGCCTTGGCACACAATCCGAAAGCAATCATCGTAGAAAAACTATATTCTCATTCCCGTCATCCGACAACTCTCGGGGTTTTAGCCCAAGTAAAAGGGGTAATAGCTTTATTGGCTTATCAATCAAAAATTGATTATTTCGAATACCAACCGACTCGGGCTCGAAAAGCAATGCTCGGTAAAGGAAATGTCAATTCAAAACAAATAAAAAAAATGGCAGAAAACATCACCGGCCATGAATTTAAATCTGTTCATACTGCGGATGCTTTTTCACTGGTATTTGCTTTTTCTCATACAGAAAATTTTAAAGATAAGCTTATTTTAGAAAAAAGAAGATAGAATGATTTGTAAAATTAAAGGCCAGTTATCTAAAAAAAATCAAGAATCAGTTGTAGTTGAAAAAAATGGTATTTTTTATCAAATCAATATTCCCCAGACTGTAGCTTTGCATCTTGGTGAAATCGGCCAACAAATTGAATTAGTAATCTATCATTATTTCAACATTACCAAAAACAAGGGTGTGCCAATCTTGATTGGTTTTATTGATGAACTGGAGAAAGAGTTTTTTGAAAAATTCATAAGTGTTTCCGGAGTCGGCCCCAAAGCTGCCTTACGTGCTTTTGACAAACCAGTACCCTTAATTGCTAAAGCGATTGAAGAAGCTGATATCAGCTTCTTAACTGACTTAGCGGGAATCGGCAAACAACGAGCCCGGCAAATAATAGCTTACTTACAAGGTAAAGTCGGCCGGTTTGCTTTATTAAAAGATGGCCAAAAAGAAACTAAACAGAAAGATTTGGCCGAAAAAGAAATCCATCAAGAAGCCCGGCAAATTTTAAAACGGCTTCAATACAAATCACAAGAAATAGATCGGATGATTAAAAAAGCGATTGCCTCTAATCCAAAAATAGATAGCACCGAAAACTTGTTAAACGAAATTTACAAACAAAAAGAAAAAGCTTAATTAATATGGATCAGGAAAAAATAAAACCAATTTTAGAGTCACTATTATTTGTAAATGAAAGGCCAATCCAGCTTTCAGAAATATCAAGAATACTGGAGATAAAAAATAAAGATATCAAACAAGCAATTGAAAAATTGAAAACTGATTACGACAATCGTAATTCAGGGATAACTATCGTTGCTGTAGCCGGCGGCTATCAAATGTGTTCGGCTCCTTTTTGTGAACCCTGGATCAAAAAAATGTACAGCCATCAAAACAAACAAAAACTTTCCACTGCTTCACTGGAAACGTTAGCGATTATCGCTTACAAACAGCCGATAACTCGCATCGAAATTGAGCAAATCAGAGGAGTGAATGTAGATGGGGTGGTGCGAAAGTTAAGTGAACTGGGATTGGTCAAAACTGCCGGAAAAAAAGAAGTTATCGGGAGGCCTTTCCTTTATATAACTACTCGTAAATTTTTAGAGTATTTCGGCATTAATTCCTTAGATGACCTACCTAATTTAGAAGAATTTGTAAACTTAGCAGAAAAAGAAAACGTAGTTAGCCAAGAAGAAACAAAGGAGGAAAAAGAAGAATGAAAAATTATTTTACTTCTGAGTCGGTAACCGAAGGCCATCCGGATAAAGTCTGTGATTTAATTTCTGATGCAGTCGTGGATGAAGTTTTAGCTAAAGATGTTAACGGGCGCGTTGCCTGTGAAGCCTTAACCAGCAGAGGGTTGGTAATGGTAGCCGGTGAAATAACGACTAGTTGTTATATAGAAATCCCAAGATTAGTTCGAAATTTATTAAAAGATATCGGCTACAATAATCCATCAATTGGCTTTGATTATGAAAGTTGCGGTGTTGTTACTGCAATTCAGGAACAATCTCCCGATATTGCCCTGGGAGTAGATACCGGCGGAGCCGGCGACCAAGGTTTAATGTTTGGATTTGCCTGCAACGAAACCAAAGAATTAATGCCGCTGCCGATAATGCTTGCGCACAAGTTGGCGCGCCGCTTAACTCAAGTCCGAAAAGAAAGAATGTTAACTTATCTTTGGCCGGATGGCAAATCACAAGTTTCAGTCGAATATCAGGATAGGAAACCAAAAAGAATTGACGCCGTAATTATCGGCGCTCACCATGCAAAATCAATCAGCACAGAAGAATTACAAGCAGATATCAAAAAACTAGTTATAGATTACATAATCCCCAAAGAATTAATTGATGCGGACACAAAAATCTTCATTAACGCAACGGGAAGATTTGAAGTAGGCGGGCCGGTTTCAGATACAGGGGTAACGGGGCGGAAAATAATCGTAGATACCTACGGAGGTTACGGACATCACGGCGGCGGAGCCTTCTCCGGAAAAGACCCTTCGAAAGTAGACCGCTCTGCATCGTATATGAGCCGTTACATAGCTAAGAATATAGTAGCTGCTGGGATCGCCGATCAATGCGAAGTCCAGCTTTCTTATTGTATTGGCGTTGCAGAACCGGTATCGGTGAACATTAATACTTTTGGCGGTTCAAAAATAGATGAGGACAAAATAGCAAAAACAGTTCGTGAAATTTTTCCGCTTACGCCGCGCGAGATAATCAAAGAATTAAATTTATTGCGGCCCATCTACAAAAAAACAGCTGCTTACGGCCATTTTGGCCGCGAACAAGAAGGCTTTCGCTGGGAAGATTTAGATAAAGTTGATCAATTAAAAAGTAAATTAAAATAAAGGAGTAGCAATGGTTAAAGGTGACATACGTGATAAACTTTTGAGAAAAGAAGGCAAAAAAAGAATTCAATGGGCTTTAAACAGAATGCCTGTTTTAGAAATTATTCGTGATCGTTTTCGTAAAGAAAAACCTCTAAAAAATTTAAATATCGGGGCTTGTCTCCACATAACCACTGAAACTGCAGCTTTGGCTATCACCTTAAAAGCTGCCGGGGCAAATGCTTCTTTTTGCGCCTCAAACCCCTTGTCTACACAAGATGACGTGGCTGCCTCTTTAGTTTACGATTATGGGATTGAAGTTTTTGCAATTAACGATGAAAAACGAAATACTTATTACAGCCATATCGATTCTGTATTAGCCGGAAAACCAAAAATCACCTTAGATGATGGTGCCGATTTAATTTCAACTATCCACAAGAAAAACGCTAGCTCCGGTTACAATAATTTTCCCTGGGCAAGTACCGAGGAGACAACAACCGGGGTTATCCGCCTTAAAGCTCTGGAAAAAGAAGGAAATCTCCTTTATCCGATAATTGCTGTAAATGATGCTTTTACAAAACACCTTTTTGACAATCGCTATGGGACCGGCCAATCTACCTTAGACGGGATACTGCGGGCAACCAATAAATTGATCGCCGGCGAAACTTTTGTAGTTGGCGGTTACGGTTGGTGCGGCCGCGGCGTAGCCCAGAAAGCAAGAGGGATGGGGGCAAAAGTTATAGTTTGTGAAGTTGACCCCTTAAAAGGACTGGAAGCAACCATGGATGGGTTTTTAGTAATGCCGATGGCAGAAGCAGCACGGTTGGGAGATATTTTTGTAACCACCACAGGAGATATCGATGTAATTGCAAAAAAACATTTTAATAAATTAAAAGACAAAGCAATACTCTCTAATGCCGGCCACTTTGATGTAGAGATAGACACAAAATCACTAAAAAAAATAGCAAAATCAAGTAAAGTGGTAAAACCGTTGGTTACAGAATACACCTTAGAAAACAAGAAAAAGATTTATCTTCTCGCCGAAGGAAGATTGGTAAATTTAGCTTGTGCCGAAGGCCATCCGGCTGAAGTAATGGACCTCAGCTTTGCAAACCAAGCTTTATCTTGTGAATATATTGCAAAAAATCACACCAGCTTAGAAAATAAAGTTTACAAAGTCCCGGACAAAATAGATGAAAAAGTTGCTAAATTAAAATTAAAATCAATGGGAATAAAAATTGACACCCTCACTCCCAAGCAAAAAAAATATTTAGCTAGCTGGCAGCAGGGAACCTGATAGCCATTAGCCATTAGCTATTAGCTATTAGCTAATAGCTAATGGCTAATGGCATATGGCTAATAGTTAGAGGTTAATTAAATGAAGAAAAAAGTTAAAAGAATTGGGATTCTTACCCGTGATTGCGCCGGAATCAACGCGGCAATTCGGGCGATAGTCCGCAGTGC
>CAZSDJ010000029.1:0-22240 GCA_964605645.1 uncultured Planctomycetia bacterium | reverse complement strand
CCGGCTTTTTGCAACTGCCGGGCAGATAAGGAAGAAAAGGGAATTTCAACTATTGGAGGATTTCTGGTTTGTCCCAAGGGTAAACTAAAAAATGGAGCCACTATAATATTGTAAAAAATATGTAAACCGGCTACTGTCAATAAAACTTTTAAAAGCGAAACTGAACTATTTAGAAAAATAATTACATAAACAATATTCAAGATGCCTCTTAAAGCCCCAACAACAGCCTTTTCTTTATATCTGGCAGAATTTACCGCAAATTTTCCTTCTTTAAGATAGATGGCATGGTTCCAGTGCAAAGCAACGGCAGGCAAAAGGCTCACTATTAGGCCTATCCAATGCCCCAGCGCTAAAGAAACCCCTAAATGCCGGATTAATACCGCAGCTACCCCGCTTATAAAAGCCAGGCAAAAAATTGCCTCCTCTACTGCCGCAAACAAAGCTATATTAAGGTATAAAAATGAAGTAGATAAAAGGCCGGAATTTTGGCTTCCTGATAAAGGGGCAGAGCGGGGGGCTCCGCCAGCCACGGAAGAGGTACCCCCCCCTTTTCTCTGCCACTGATTATTATCATCAGTATTACCTTTAACTTCTAAAGCTTTCTTGTGATCTTCTGTTACATATTCTATTGCCTCATGAATTAACACTTCTTCTAAGTCAGCAGGAAGCTTTCTTTGGCTGACAGCTAAAACGGTCTTACCTTCTATATCAATTAATACACTGCGGTAATCAACTCCGAGGTCAACTATCCAAATAGCGTCTATGCATTCAACGTTCAGGGTTCTACGTCCAACGTTCCGTCCGTCGTCCGTCGTCCTTCGTCCTTCGAAGACAGGTGGGCCGCGCAGGCCTTTTGCAGACAGCAGCTGGTCTGCTTGAGAAAATGCTTTATTATATATAGGTAAGAGTTTAGCCCCTAGTTCTTCTGTTACATCTCTGTGGCCTGCAGCTTGAATATCTTCCCGCATCTGCTTCCTGCTTCCTTGGTAGGCGCCGTTGTGGCCTTGGGATTTTTGACTAGGCCAAAGCTTAAAAATTAAAGCCCGAATATATGGATTTTGAGTATATTCTAAATTAGTGATTACTTGTCTAAAATTCTCCTGAACTAAATTACGCCTGAGGAATCTTAAAAATTCACTCCGGTAACCTGCAAACATTTTTCCGCTATGGATAAATATATCTTTATCAGATTCTTTCTTAGGAGTAAGCCAAGAATCCAATTCATCAATTGCTTCATTTTCATGCTTGTTCGTTAACTCGATGCAGGCAATAAATATTTTTGGATTATCCGGTCTATTTTCTGAATAATCTAATTCCAGCTGGTACAAAAGATTAAAAGTATCATTTTGATCATCTAGCAAAACAGGCAATAATTTATTGAGGAGATCTTTATCCTTAACTGCTATTATTGCCTCTATAGTTGGTTGATTACCTCTGGCAGATTCTTCTTGGTAAGTATAAACATCTATAAATATTGAAAAATCAGTAGTCATTCTTAATAAATACTGATAAATCTCCCAACATTCTTCTATCTGGGCCTTTAGTTTTTCCTGGCTTAAAACATCGGAGTCAAGATACTCATAAGGCAAAGCCTTAAATATTTCTAAAAACCCTTCGGGTATCGGATAAAAACTTTCTATCAACTCAACCGCCGATTCTAACCCGTCACCTTCTTCCATTAACTCCATTACTTCTTTTTCTTCCTCTTTTATGGCGTCAAAAGCCTGTTTGATTTTTTCTTCTACTGTTAAATGAGAAGGGACATTTTCTTTAAGGTAATCTACAAACATTTTTAATTCAAAAGATTCTCCTTTTTCTTCAGCGTCTTTGTAGAGTCGTAACAGTTCGCTTAAAACCTCAGCAGTAAAATCTATACCTTCACCCAGCCAAATGACTTCGCTGGGAAGCAGATATTTAGAGCCCACAGAAACTGCAGTTACCCCGCTTACCGAAAGAACCGGCCGGTCATTTCCGCCGGGATTAAAAGAATCCCCAAAATAGGTAATATCTTCAGGGAATAACTGCAGCCACTCAATTAAATCATTTAAAGCTATGGTTTTATTTACTCCGGCTTTATATACAGATGTGGTAGTACTCCCGCTTACCCTTACATTTAACGCACTTAATCCTTCTTTCCTTAATGTATCGCGGACAGCATCAGCTAGAAATTTTCTTTGTTCTTGATTCAGGTGGTATTTAAATGCAATTTGCGTAATTCTATCCAGCACCTCTAAGGGTTCCTCGGTTATTGTCTTTTTAATAGTAACCGGTGTATGCGAATCAACCTTTAACCGGTTGATTGTTTCTTTTATAGCCCTTGTAATTTTTTCTTTTTCGCCTGCAGCAAATCCTTTTCTGTATTCTAAGGCCTCAATCGGCTCACCGCGCCGGCTAATTATATACTTTTGAGTACTTTCATTTGCATAAACTACTACCCCAGCCTTTAAGATAGGTTTAAGCCTTTCTTGCTGTACATCCATCGATTGGCCGGTAATAATTGCCACCTGAAAACCTTCTTCGATAAGTTTATTAATAATATCAGCTGTTTCTTGAGGCAGGGCTTTTTTTCTTTCGGCTAAAGTTGAGTCAACGTCAAAAACTAACACCCCTTTTATCCGGGCCGGTAAAGTTTCTGTTTCTAGATAATAAGCCGCTTCAGCTAAAAATTCATAATGGTCAGGTATAACATCTTGATTCTTAATAAGACTACAAGCTACAGTTGCTGTTTGGATAATAACTTTTTCTCTTGATGCAAAACGCCTGCGCCCATAAAGTTTTGCTTTTAACTGTTCTGAAAACTGCTGCCTGCGTTTTCTTGCCTCAACCAATAAGGTATCGTAAATTGCATAAGCAGTATTATAATTATATTCGGCCTCATCTAACTCAGATTTATCTTCGGTTTCTAAAATATTTTTAAGTTGTTGATTGGCCTTAAAAACTAATTGGTGCGCAGCTAGTTCTTGAAACCCTTCTACCAACCTTATGATAGCTGCATCTGTCTCTGTTTTTACAGTGGCAAGGTTGTCTTCTTCGATAAGTTCGGCAGCCACAAAGCTTTGTCCGTAAAACCTGATTTTTCCTTCAGTACCTGACGGCCTGACTATTACAAAACTGCCGTCTTCAAAGATAAATTTAAATCCTTTACCCTGAGGGCCCACTACCACATTAGGGCTTCTCCCAAATTCTACATCTACAACCTTCTTGCCATCTACAACTACTGGTTCTTCCAAGGTCCCGTCTTTAATACCTCTGGCAATATCTTCTAAGGCCTCTATTATTTTCTTTTTGTCAGAATTACCGGTTATTTTATCCAACCGCAAAGGATAATTTATAGTGGAAAAGTAGCCATACTTTTTGTAAAGTTCATCCAACAAATTAGGCAAGGTAAGATTATTCTTCTTAGCATAGATAGCTAATTCCGAAACAACCACCGAAGCTAGCAGCCCGTCTTTTTCTAAAGTATGGCCCCCCAAAGACATCCCGTTACTTTCTTCAAATCCACCTAAAAGGTATTGCCTTAAAATTTCTTCTATTTCCTGCACCAAATCATCTTTATCTACACCTAGGATGTGTTGGGCAATATAAGCAAGGCCGTCTATTTTATAATGCATCCTAACTCGCTCTTGGTCTTGATCTTCTAAATCGTATATTTTGGCAAGCTGAGGAATAACGATATAATCTAATGCAACTTCGGCAATTTTGTTAAATCCCACCGCCGGCCGGTATAAATCTAAATTATAATCTTCAGCTATAGCTGCCAACATATTTGTGGTAACCCAGGTTACGATTAATGACCTCTCTTCTTGAGATAATTTTTCTAAAACCATAAGCCGGTACCACACCAATAAAGACCAGACTTGATTAGCGTTAAAAATCTCCCAATTGCCTTCTTGATCTTTCGCCGCAAACGCAGCCCGGTCAGAATCAGGGTCAGTAGCCAAGACTAAATCAAAATCTCCTTCTGCTTCTGCCCCTCTGATACTATCTCTAATGTTTTCGGCTTCGGCCGGATCTGGATTTGTAGCCAACCCCGGGAATCTTCCGTCTGATTTATTATGTTCTTTACACCTTACGACATCTATGCCCATCCCTTCTTTTAATAATTCATAAACTAAATTCCTTCCTGCCCCGTAAAGAGGATCATAGTAAACTCTTAAATCAGAGGCGTTTTCTTCTACCAATTTTTTGTCAAGAATATAAGATAATATTTTTTCTTTAAAAATTTGGTCAAAATCATAGTCACTTGAATTACCGCCAACAACAATATGCAAATCAGGATTATCCTTCTTATCTTGGGCAAAATCAAAATCTTCTAAATCTAAATTTGCTGTGTCTTCTGCACTCACCCTAGCAATTTCTGCCAAAATATCTGCTCTTTGCTGGCTAAATAATTGGGCTCCAAACTCATTGCTTAATTTATAACCATTATCGGTTTTAGGATTATGAGAGGCGGTAATTTCAATACCTAAAGCAGCTCCAAAATGAGAAACTGCTAAAGCCATTTCCGCTATCGGCCGGTCACTTTCAAAATAATAAACCTTTATGCCTTTTTTGCGCAAAATTCTCACCGATTCTTCTAAGAATCTTTTTGAACCGATTCGAGTATCCCGGCTAATAACTACCCCTTCATTTTCTTTTTCTTTATCAATAAGCCAATTGGCTACCGCTAGTGTATATCTTCTTACAGTATCAATACTTATCCGGTTTGGCCCGGGTAAGATCTGGCCTTCTTCTTCTGTATCAATCCCTTGATTAACATTGCCCCTTTTTCCTCTGATGCCTGCTGTGCCAAAATCTATTTCAGCTTTATAACTTTCTTGTAACTCTTGCCAATCTTTATTTTTAATAAGTTCTTCTAAAACAGTTTTCCCTTCTTGAGAATAACCGGAAAATACTAAGTTTTCACAAATACTCAAAATAGCAAATCCCACCTCATGCTCTTCAACCGCACCTTTCCTTTTTGCTTCTACCATATGCTGATAAAAGCCTTTGAGCCTTGCAGGGATCCAGTCCTTGCATGAATCGATACTAAGCAGGTAAGCGACAATGCCTTTTATCCTGTGGGTAAATCTTCCTCTTTTGTCTCTGGCTGTAAGGTGGTTTAGCACAGAAGCATGATAATAATAATCCCGGGATTTTTTGTTAGATTCGATATCACCTAATTTTGCTAACTCAAGAATTTCTTCAACTATTAAATCATTAAAATCAATACTATTTTCCTGAGCATCAAATCTAATATCTTTGGCAATGGCCCTGCGCAGGTTTTCTCCAGCCATAATATATATTTCTAACTCTGATAATGTAGCTTTTACTTCTTCAGCAAACTCTTTTTCTCTTTGTTGCGATAAAGAAGTGTGTTTGGCTTGATGGCAAAGATAGGCAACAAATTGGATAAAACGGGAAGGGCTGGGGTTGTCGCCAAAGACACCTGAAAGGGAATTATCGATATAAATTTTACTATCAGTCCTATGCACATAACGCCCAAACCCTGTTGAGAAAATAAAAGATACTTTTTGCTGTGCCAAATCAACAACCGCATCATGAGCTATTTGCTCCATGGATTTTAAATCATCTTCCCTTACCCCTTGCTTTTTAAGCAAATCACGATAATCCGGGTTGCTGAACATAGAAAGAGCTTTTTTTATTGCTGGAAAAAACAACGGCCCTAATGCATTAGTTTCTGCTAACCGAGAAGCTTTTCGGTTATCTATATTTTTATTACAGCCAAGTGCATCAGGCTTCCCCCTGGAAACGCTTTCACTCTGTTTAACTTTGCTCTCGATAAAAACATTTAGCTTATCCAATAAATTATTAAGTTTTTCTTTATATCCCTGATCCATTTGCTCTTTTGGCTTATGGGATCCAATAATTTCATCTAAAATACCAAAAAGTTCTTCTAAACTGCCTTGGTTAGCTTCTAAAACTTTTATTTGTGCTTTGAATTTAGCAATAGAAGGTGAGGGCATACTTAAGGTTATATTTATCCCTAGTTTATTTTCAAGGTAATACCAAACTGGCCAAAAGTTTTCTTTTTTAGCTAAATCTCCGCAAATACTTACATCTACTTCTCGCGAAGCTGCTTCTTCGGCAACCTCTTTTATTAATTTTACAACAAAAGGTAAAACAGGTTCATAATACTCTCTGTAATCTCTAGGCTTTTCCCGGTCAGCCCCATAAACAGAACCAATTAAATCATTGGTCCCAAAACTTATAAACTTAATGCCTTGATGGCCAACCAGACTCTCTGCTAGTGCTTGTTGGATATTTTCAGAAATATTTTTTGTTTCCACCATTATTCCTAAATCAAAGATAGCTTTATCCCAGTTTTCTGCTTCTTTTGCCTCTTTAACCAGCCGGCTTATAGCTTCGATGTCAGCCATACTATCCACCATAGGAAACATTACCTTGAAATTACCTACACCGCTTTTATAAAGCCTTATCCAGGCTCGAAGCTGTTGCTTAGCTATAGCCCAGCCAAGAGGGTGTTCAAGATACCACCTTTGGCCTTGATAACACGAATAAGAAAAGGGAAGAGGTTTTTTATCAGCTTGAAAATCAATAACCCTAAAAGTTACTGTTTTTGTCCCGGCTTTATCGACTATTTCCTCAAATAGATTGGTGACAGATTCTAAAGAAGGTGGTAATATTTCGTTGTAAAGATCTTCTGTTCTATTTAACCCAACTCCCCCGGCAAAATCATCCTCTACTGCTTGAGACACTTGGCCGGGGGTATCAGCATTAGCAAGGGGAAAAGATTCAAACTCTGCCTGGGCTTCCTCTGCTACTTGGCGGTAATACCTCTTTAGATGTTTTTCTTGCGATAAATTAGCTAAAAACTTTTTTTGGGTATCGGTGGTAGGATAAATTACAATCTTTCCTTCAGAAAAAAGCAGAATTTCAACATTATCGCCTAAATCGTAAAGGGGTGAGTCATCTTTTCCATCAATTATATGAACAGGAATCTTCTCAGAATTTGCAATAGCCAAAACATAATGGGCCTGAAGAGACCCTTTTGTATTTATAACCCCTTTAAGGTGTTTGCCGTAAATACCCAATAATCTATCAAATTCAACCAAAGTAGGAATGCAATCTAAAAGTAAAATAACATCATTCTCAGCTTTTTCTCTGGAATCAAAGCGTATCTGCAATTCTGACTCGCTTATTAAATAATTACCCAACTGCTCAAATAATTTTTCCACGCCCTCTATCATATATTGAGCCCTGTTTTCCGGCTCAATGCCCCTTTGTTCCATATAACCGTTATATATATCTTCCATTAAAGCTGTATTGACTTTTGCTTTGGCAACTTCAAAAGCTTCCTCAAATAAAACTTTTCGGTAAGCTGTGTGTTCTGCCTCCCTCTCCCAAACTTCTTTTAGGCGCTTAAGCGAATGGGTTAAATATTTTTCAGTAACATCTAACCAGAAAGAAAGAGTTGCATCTTCTTCCCGATGGTTATATTCATTATGTAGTTTGTCAATTAATTTTTCTATTATCCTGGTAATGATTTCGAATCTTTGCCTGGTTCTTTCTTTAATTAATTTCTGCAAAGCATCATTAGAATAAGAATAATCTAAAACCAATTCCCAAAGTAAATCGGCATAAATACCATCAGACAGTTCTTGGGCAATAAGTTGCATTTTTGGCAGTTCAATACTTTCCAGGAGAGAAATAAGGTCAAACACTGCCTTTTCTGCCCATTGCCTTTCGCCTAAATCTAAAAAATCCTGCTCTGTCAAAGATTGATATTCAAGCATATTCCTGTATCCATCTTTTAAATCCTTTCCCAGGTAATCCAACTCATCTAAAAACTGCAGGTAAGGTTTAACCACCCGCCTAAAAGCATCTTTAAGCCTTCTTTCTTCATCGGCAATCTTTCCGATGTTTGGAATTTGATAAATATTTTCAAAACAAGCTTCAATCTGCCGGTGCAAATTCGTGTCCTCTTCGCCTTCTACCTTCTCTACTCTGCCTTCTTTTAATTTGTGAGTATATAATTTTTCCTTTTCTTTTGCAGTCAAAAGCTCATCAAGCAAAGCTCTTAGTTCAGAAACTGAATCTATGTGGGGTATCCGCTCTATAATCTCATCGATTACCCGGCCTAAAAAAGCGCCATAAGTGTCTTTGATCCCAAGTTTGGCTAAAAGCCCATCTTCTTCAGATTCTTCTAAAGCCTGTTGGACATGGCTTAAATTGCGTAAGACTAAAATAATCTCCATCAATTTTTTATCTAAGCCTGGTTTCTGCATTCTCACTACTCTGGCTTTAGCATCTCCCTGGCTTGCTTCTTTAGAAAAAATAGTTCTTTCTAAATTAGAGATTTCTCTAATTCTTTCTGCTACGGCTTGGTAATTTTCTACTTCTTTCTGTCTGATTAAAGCTTCATTGTGAGAAGCACCTTCTGCCTCTGCATTTTCATGGACAGCCAAAACAGAAAGCACTGTCGGCAGCTCAGTTTCTTCAAATCCATCTGCCAAAAGATTGTGGGTATCTTCGGAAAGATAAATCGAAAGGGTATTTTTTTCTGCTTTTTTGTGGGCAAAATAAGGCGGGGCTCTTTCTGGCTGAGTGGTAAGCATGTAAAATTTTACTTTTTTGCCCAGTTCCTCTTCAGCTTTCTGCCAATAATCTGAGAATGCCTCTCTAACCTCGCCCTCAGCAATGGCATTATCTATTGACCTGCGGGCTGTATTGGTAAGATTGCCGAAAAATCCTGTTTTTTTACCTGTGTGGCCCTGAGATTGCGAATCTTGACTTTGGCTGAAAAATATAGTATTATTACTATTATTTTCAGAAACTTGTAAGTCTTCGTCTTGTTGGTAATTTTCGGTCATAAAAAAGCGGATTATTTTATCCCGGGGGCCGGCAATTATCCCGTTCCAATCCATATGATTATCTTGAGGGCCAAGTATAGGGATAGCTTTTATAAGTTCTCCCATTGAAATAAAAGGCATATTTAAAACTGCTGATAATCTTTTACCTACTGTAGTTTTTCCAGAACCATGTGGACCTACTATCAAAATAAATTTACCTGCATATATATAACTTAACTCCTCTGTTGCTCTAACTACTTCCTCTTCCGTCCATTCCGGATGCAGGAGATGGATGAATTCATGGATAAGGATTTTTACCTGCAGTTGTGTTTGGGTAAGATTTTCTTTCTCTAGAGCTTCTTCGGAGATATCGAAGAATTCAGTATGAAAATATATCTTCGCCAACTTCTTTTCTTCTTGTGACTTATGACTTGTGACTTGTGACTTAATATCGCAGGAAGCAATCGGATTCTTGGCTCCCTCTTTAGGTTTGGCATTGCGGTTAGTTTGGGTGGTAATTACAAACTCAACCTCTCCTAAAATTTTTCTTAATCGTCCCTCGTCTATCATCTGTCGCCTGTCCTCCAAAGCTTTAGCGTAGGAGGATCCCTCGAAACGAGGCGGCCCTCTCCTGCTAACCTCAGTAAGCAGCGCCTCCAGCACACCCTCCAGCGCCTTCTTATGCCCGTGCCAGAAGCTGGCCCCTTCTATAGACTCCAGCCTAACCTTATCTCCAACTACTTTAGCAGCTGCCTTCGTCAAATCACTTTTGCCATATTTGGCTTCTGCCTCTGCCTGGTTTGTGGCTGGAACTGGAAGGGGATAAGAATTATTTTCTTCAGTATCAACCTCAAACCTCTCTTCTTTGTCTATATCTTTAAGTGTTATCTCCGGTGTAAATAATTTTTTATATTCACCGGGATAATACAAAAATCTTACCTTACGAGAAAATTCTTTATCATCAAGTTGTATAAGATTATAAATAGGCTCTCCTCTCCTTAAGCCAAAAGCAGGGATGCTATCTACAGCTTCCATTTGCCTGGGTAAAGGAAGAGTTTGTTCTACCTTGTAATTAGGATTTGCAACTAAGGCCGGTTCCCCGTCTTTTCCTTTTATTAGGTAATAAGCTGCGCCTCTCTTTGACTCAAATGATCCGTAATAAGAAGATTGGTGCCAGGTAAGCCAGTTGGCCATAACTAGTGGTTCTGTCTCAGATAAATTAACGCTTACGTGGCCGTATCCAGGGAGCATAACCGCGATATCACCGGCTTTGGCTCTTACAGTAATAAAGTCTACAATATTGCCTTGCTCGTCTGTTTTCTGCATAAGCCACATACATTCACCGGAAACCACTTGATAAACTTCAGGCATCTCCACCGGATCATGATAGTGGCCAAAAGTTTTAGCATACTCTCTACCCCAAAGAGCAGGCGGGATAACAGTTATGTCAAAACGGATTTTATTGTCATAAAAGGCTTTTTGAATGTCTTCTCCGGAAGCAAACGGGCCTCGGTGCATAAAGTAAGCCTGAGGGGTAAGCTCTGCTTCTTCGTCCTCTACGACTTTGCGCATCTTCTCTGCTTCTCTTATGCTGTAAAACTCCGGTTTTGATACATCGTATTCTCTTAATTTGGCAATGCCTGTGTCAGAAGAAGCATTTGGGAAAGCCGGTTTACCTGTCTCTCTTTCTTGGCCCTGGCCTGTTCTTTCTACTCTTCTGTAAATTGGCCTGTCAAAATGAAGAGTACGCAAGGCTTGTGACCAGAAATCATTGTCAGAACTTTCTGCAGGTATTTGTGAAGGAGAAAGTGAAACTGGAAGGCCGGAGTTTTTCCTTAACTCAGAAAATTTATTTATTAGGCGGAATCTATTCGTATCCCCTATCGCCTCAGCTTCATTTCTTGAAACAGTTTCTCTTTGTTTATCTTCAGGTACAGTTAAAGCATAATTCTTAGCTTTTTGCTTTTCAATCTCCTCTTCAACCTTATCCTCAACCCCCAGCAAAACACCCCCCGCTCTGAGCAATCCTGCTCTTTTCTGAATATCTGTAACTTCCACATATAGTTTTATTGCGGGCTGGGTACCTGAAGGACGCATTAATATCCAGTCCCCTTCAGAAAAAACTATCTTTATCCCGTCAAGAGTTATCAGGTCAACTATTTGGTCACTCCACTGTGCTTGAGCATCCTGGACAACTTTAGTATCAAGTTTGGCAACCCCTTTATTTAATTCATCGGAGGTTGTTCTAATTATTTTCTTTATGTCGTCTTTAATACTATCGTTGTCTCCTACCAAGGTAATAGTTGTCTTGTCAAATTTCTTGCCTATTGTCTTTTCTATGCCTTCCTTATAATCTTTTATGCTTTTTTTAGTTTTTGCCACCATCCAAAGCACCATCATATTCATAACAAACCCGTCATCCCAGGAACTCAGAAAAGGGCCTACCGCAACATGAGCGCTCTCCTCTCCGGCTATTAAGTATTGTTTATCCTTTTTTGCAACTGCTTCAACAAACC
This sequence comes from uncultured Planctomycetia bacterium, assembly GCA_964605645.1. Lineage (GTDB taxonomy): Bacteria > Omnitrophota > Gorgyraeia > Duberdicusellales > 4484-171 > PXAH01. The sequence goes on along the minus strand of CAZSDJ010000029.1, from coordinate 10,911 downwards.
ATTTAAAACCAACTGCTTTTTCATCAACTTCAAGGCCTAAATATTCAGCAACAGCATTAACAAAATTAGAGGTGGCAACTGTCTTACCTATAGCCCCTGTAAGGCCTACTTCTTTATTTAAAAAATAAGCCAACATAGCAATAAGTTCGTCAGCACCAAATGTTGTGCCGCCAAAATCTACCGTGCCAAACCGGTCAGAATCTCCGTCTACAGCAAGGCCTAAATTATTCTTGTTAGCTTTAACTTTTGCAACCATTTCTTTGGTACTATCTGTTTTTGTCGGGTTAGGTTCACCGTTTACTTGGCTAAACTCAGGGTCATTGTTTTTGGTATGAATAAGTTCATAAAAATCTCTGCCAACATCTTTTTGTAGCTCAGAAAAAAGCGCTGCCAGATACCTACCCCCTGTACCTTGCATAGCATCCACTATTACATTAAAATCTTGTTTTTCTTGTATATAAGAAACTATATCCTGCCAAGCTCCGCATTTTTTTAAGCCCGGGATAAGATAGCCTTGAACATAAGCTTCTCCAGCAGCCTCTAAGGAAAGTTCCGTAATAAGCCCTTCAGCCTTTGCTTGAGCATAATCTGTAATTTTATAGATTGTAATATTGTTTGAAGCCTTCTCAAGTTTTGTAGTTATGCTCTTATCAGCAGCCCCGCCATGATAGGGAGAATACTTTAACCCATCATCTTCAGCAGGATTATGGCTGGCAGTAAAATTGATTACGCCGGTAATCTCCTCATCAGAATTAGCTAAATAAGCAAGCACAGGAGTTGGGGTGGGCTCTGCGGCAACTATCCTTACCGGGATATTATTAGCTGCTAATATCGCTGCTGTCTCTTTAGCAAATTCAAGATTACCTCTTCGGGGGTCAAAACCTATTAAGATAGTGCCTTTATTGATATTTTCATTATGGTAATCAGCAATGCCTTGAGCCAAGCGTCTTACCCGTTTGATATTAAAATCTTTATTCAGTTTACCGCGGCTGCCTGAAGTTCCATAAACTACATTAGGCTTGTCTTCAAGGGGTAAAATTTGTACTTGGCTTAATCTCCCTATGCTTTTTACCGTCTTTACTCTTTGATGGGCTTCCTCTGATTTACTAAATAATTTATCCTGGCTGTCAGCTACCCGTAATGCATCCGGCAGCTGGCCTAATTCTTTGAAGTCATGGATTAGACCGCCTTCTCCTGGGGTGTAATTATCATCCTCGGATAAAATGTTGTTATCGATTAGGTAGTCGTGTCTTCTTAACACTGCCGCTGTCCGCGAACCGGGGATGATGGTTAGGTCTCCGGTGGGTATCTCCGGTGACCAGATGCCGGCTTCAGGTTTGTTGTCTTTTAGGCTCATCAACGGAGCCAGGCCGCTTTTAGCTAGGTTCTCTTGGGTTTTTGCGATGTCAAAGTAGTGATAGAGGCGGTTGTAGGGTATATCGGGTAGGCCTTGTTGGGTTTGTACTTGTTTCTTTAGTTCGGCTAAAGCCTGTTGGACTTTATCGGTTTTGGTAGCCAGGCCTTCGGCGAGGAAGCCTAATTTGCCTGGGGTATCTTTTCTTCCGTAGAGCAGGCCGCCTTTCTGGCCGGTGAAGTTATTCATCAGCTCAATAAGCATATTGATTCCTTCTTCTTTGGCCAGTTTTCTGTAGAGGGCATACATATCTATATCCAAAGCACACTCAGAAGCAAGGGTAATTAAGTCGTTGGAGCGGTGGATTACGCCGACCTTTGCGCCTCTTTGTTGTAGGTAGTCGAAAGCTGTTTTGCTTTGCAGTTCGAATTTTCCTGTTTTTTGGTTATAGATATAGCTTGAGTTCTTTTGGTTTCCGTTTATGGTGTTAAAGCCGTGGTTGTAGTTAGTTTCTTTGCCGGTTGGTTTAAAGCGGCCGTCTTCTCTGGCAAAGCCGGGAGCATAGTCGTTTAGGATTAATACTATGTTTTCCGGATTTAGGCCGAAGAAGTTATTGTCTTTTAGGTCAGTTTCTACATCCGGGAAGATATTGGCGTTTACGCAGAAGGTAAGCTTTAGGTTAGCTAATAGTTTTTCAGGCTTGAAGCCGTGTTCTTTGGCTGCTAGCCTAACTCCGTCTGCCAGAGACTGCAGCTGCCTGACGCCTATCTTTTTGTATTGGGCGTAGCCGGGATTTTGGGGGTATAGGCTTTCTATGCTTAAGGCAGCTTTTAGGGTCTTTATGTCTTTGGCTATAGCCTTATATTCATCGCTTCCTTCTTCTAAGCTGTTAAGTTCTGTTTGTTTATCCTTAAGCTGCTGCTTCAGTGAAGGCAGATTTTTCCTTACTCTTTCGGCTAACTCCCAGACATTTATGTTCCAGCGGCGGTAGTTGTTTCTGACTACCGGGTCTTTGGCTTCTTCTTTGCTGATTAAGCCGAACTTAATCAATGACTTCCAGAAGCGGCTGGCTTCCCCGGCTGAATAGAAAAATATAGCCAGCTCTCCTTTTAATAAAGACTGGATAGTACTATCTATATCTAAATTCTTTAATTCATCTTCTAACCAAAAGAATTCGGCCGGTTTAAGTTTATCTTTATCGGCTAGCTCTTCTAACCTTTTGGCGTTAAGCTGATCAGCGGTTTTACCTTCCTCATAGAAGGCCTCCATTGCCTTAACTATCGGGTCGGCGATGTATTCTAAGCTTACCGCTTGGCTGTGGGCTCGGCCGGTTATGGCTGCTGCCTCATGGATTAGGGTTTTTCCTAATTCGGTCCGGTCGGCTTCTGTGGCAGGGTTTATTACAATGATTCCTTCAGTATTGATCCCGGTTAATTCTCGGCCTGTGGCTTTTTTGAACTCGTCAAAAAACTGCGGCGGGCCTCGGACTGTCTTTGCTCCTTGCAGGATATCTGCTATCCTTTTCTGGTGGCTATCTTTAAGCAGTGAGGTTACTTCTTGTTTTTCTGCTGAGTAGGCTTGCTGGCTTGCAGCTATGGCATCCCTATGTGTGGCAACCAGGCTGGATAAGGTTTTCTGCTCTGGCTCTGTTAGCGGCTGGCCATCTGCGGTGCGGGTGGGGTCTTGATTTACTGTTACTTCTCCCAACCTATTAACATTTAACAATGTGGCTTGGTCAACAAGCTTATCTTTTCCTTCAGAGTAAAGCTCTACTCTCCATTGCCGACTGCTGGTTATTTTAACCAATAGATAGCCCTCTGTTTTTTCGTTATTGGTTTCTTTGGTAAAGTTATACCTTCTGGTGTTGGAATCTATAACCTCGGTTTTTCCCCATTTATACAGATAACCTTCTTGGTAAAATGGCTGGCCTTTTTCAAACAAAGCCGGCCTTAAAATAAATTCTTTGTTTTTGATATCGTCCCGCCTTTTCTTGAGCATATCGGAGAGGTAGCCGGTTAACGTTGTCCCTCTATCTATGCGAGCTTTCATTTCTTCAAACAGTTCAATAGGCCCTTCTCTGTTCCGTCTTGGTTTTCTGTTCCATAAACCGTCTTTATTTTCCAGCTTACATCGTTTTATCCACACCTCTAAAGAAGCTTCTGCTGTCTCTTTTTCGTTGAAACCTAATCTTGCCGTGGCATCCCCAACTATTTCTTCTATCTGCTCATCCCTAATAGCAGCCAGCCTCTTTGCCAACTTCATCATAAAACTTTTATCTCTAACTGCATTCTCATAAGCCGGATTAACTGCAATTCTTTGATTATGCCGTATGGTCCGGATAAATTCATCCAAGCCGCCATAAAAGCTATTTTCAAAAGAAGTAAACCCTTCTGTGGGCTTAGCAAACATACTGCCGCCAAAATCTATATGCATCAAATGCGGCTGCCCGTTACGTTCAACTTCAGATTTAGTAATATCTAAAGGCAGTTTCATAAACATCATATTCCAGGGAGTGCGGTCTTTATCGTCTATGAGAACGCTCAAAAGCAATGCCGACTTAATGCTTAAATCATCCTCAAACCTTCTTGCCAATCTTCTGACATTGCCGGTATAATTACCTAAAAATTCGATAACTAATTTCGCCTTACCCTTATTATCGCGGATAATAGATATCTTTGGCACAGGAAGGCCTGCTAATGCAAATAACTTGTAAGAGATATATTCTATCATCGCGCTGTAGTCATTATCAGTTTTAACTACCACTTGAGTTCCGGAAACCTCATCTTCATAAATCTCAACCGGAGCAGAATGGCTATCCCCTAATATCCGTTGCCATTTATAATCTACTCCAGCGATATTTAGGATATTTCTGCTTTCATCAAAAATTATATTTTCTCCCATAGAGGTTTCAGTAAGTAACTTGCCAATAGATGTATTAGCTATAGCAGAAGAAGAAATAAGCTGATATTTTTCTGTTTTTAAGGAAAAATAATTAATTAGCTCATCAATATGTAAGCCGGTAGATTCTTCTATAACTGATATGCTTTCAGAAAAACTTAATCCATATATTTCCATCAACCGGCTGGCATAATGTTTTAAGGTTGAAACTGAACCTATTGTTTCGATTTCTTTTATGATTCTCTTTTTTATTTCTTGCTGATTTTGAGAACACCCCAGCAATCCTGCTAACCTATTATCAGGGTTTATCTTTGTTTTGGGCCTTTCTAAATTAGATAAATCCATCAGCGCTTGGGCGGCAACTTCAGACGCGGCCTCTGCGTGAGCCCGGGTATCAGCAGGCAAAGCGTCTTTTCCGTAAAGCACTATCCAGATAAGCTCATCTCTCAAGGCATCCGGGTATTCCTTAAAGTTCAAGGCACCCAATATCTTAATAATATCACTCCTTCGTCCCAGTAGAATATCCAGCGTATTTATTTGATTGTAAGAGGTATTTTCTATATTTTGGGTGTTTTCTTGAAGCTGCCGGATGAGCTCATCCTTTATTCTTGTATCTCCGATAGTAGCCAAGGCGTAAGCCAAAGGCTTTCTCAAGGTTCTGCTTCCGGCGGCTTTAAATTCTTTAAGGAGTTTCTGAATATACTGATAACGAATAGCTTCAAACTCCTCTTTCTTTTGTTTATTCTCTTCTTCTATCGGCCGGGCTAATATCTCCGGGATAGCTTTCTTTGCCAGCCAAGCTCTGGCAGGTACATTCTTTGAGTGATCAGCGATAAAATTAACCACTCTCTCTACCAATTCAGGATTCTTTTCAAACCGGACTATATTTATACTTTCAGAAATATTTTCCCAGGCAATTTGCTTATCTTCATCGGATAAATACGCAAACGCCTTATCTAAAGCAGGCCCCCAGATATTTTTATCTTCACTTAGCATAATTTCAGTTAATACCGCTTCGGCATTTTTCCATAAGAGATCGCCTCTGCCGGTATTGCCTTCTAAAGATACAAATATATACTCTAAAGCTGTTTGCCTGGCTAAAGGCGCAATTTCATCCACAAAAGTATTAAAATATAACCAGCGTAACTGCCAATAAGGGATTATCCTTTCAGGAAGTTTACTTAAATCTTCTCTGGCTTCTCTATCATCAATATACAATTTTGCCCTTTCAACTTCTAAAAACTCGCCAACAGCTTTCTCAGCCTTCTGTTTATTGGCTGGCGTGGGGTTATCTCTATAGCGGGCAACTGCCAGCTCCCATTTTTCAGTTCGCCAGTCAGCAGAAACTGTCTGGTAAAGGCTTAAATTCTCTCCAGCAGAAAGGTTAAACTTGTTTGTTATCTCTTCTATTGTTGCTATTTTCTCGTTGCCTTTAGTTGAAGAATCCCATGATTTTATTTTGCGCAGCAGTTCTGACCGGGCCAAAGCAAAATCAAGGCCGGCACCGTGCGGGCCAACTAAGACAATATTTAATGAAACAGCTTCTCTATCCTGGCTATCTGCTGTCTGCAGGGCTGCCGGCAGCTGGCCTAATTCTTTGAAGTCATGGATTAGGCCGCCTTGGCCCGGGGTGTAGTCAGGGTCTTCGGATAAGATTTGGTTATCTATCAAGTAGTCGTTTCTGCGTAAGACTGCCGCAGTGCGGGAGCCGGGGATTATGGTTAGGTCTCCGGTGGGTATCTCCGGGGACCAGATACCGGCTTCGGGTTTGTTGTCTTTTAATGACATCAACGGAGCTAAGCCGCTTTTGGCTAGGTTCTCTTGGGTTTTTGCGATGTCAAAATAGTGGTAGAGGCGGTTGTATGGTATATCGGGCAGTCCCTGTTGAGTTTGTACTTGTTTCTTTAGTTCGGCTAAAGCTTTCTGGACTTTATCAGTATTAGTAGCTAAACCTTCTGCTAAGAAGCCTAATTTGCCTTCTCTGTCTGTCCTGCCGTAGAGCAGGCCGCCTTTTTGGCCGGTGAAGTTATTCATCAGCTCAATAAGCATATTGATCTCTTCTTCTTTGGCCAACTTTCTGTATAAGGCATACATATCTATATCCAAGGCACACTCAGAAGCAAGGGTAATTAAATCGTTGGAACGGTGGATTACGCCTACCTTTGCGCCTCTTTGTTGTAAGTAGTCAAAGGCTTTTTCGGTTTGCATTTCGAAGTGGCCGATATCTTGGTTATATCTATAACTTGAGTTCTTCTGGTTTCCGTTGATAGTGTTGAAGCCGTGGTTGTAGTTGGTCTCTTTATCGGTAGGCTTAAAGCGGCCGTCTTCTCTCCTAAATCCGGGGGCATAGTCGTTTAGGATTAATACTATGTTTTCCGGGTTTAGGCCGAAGAAGTTGTTTTCTTTTAAGTCAGTTTCTACATCCGGTAAGATATTGGCGTTTACGCAGAAGGCAAGCTTTAGGTTGGCTAGTAGTTTTTCAGACTTAAAGCCGTGTTTTTTGGCTGCTAGCCTAACTCCGTCTGTCAGAGACTGCAGCTGCCTGACGCCTATTTTTCTGTATTGAGCGTAGCCGGGATTTTGGGGATATAAGCCTTCTATACTTAAGGCAGCTTTTAGGGTCTTGATGTCTTTTTGGGTATCTTTGTATTTCTTTGTGCCTTCTTCTAAGCCGGCAAGCTCTTCTTGGCTGTCTTTAAGCTGCTTCCTTAATGAAGGCAGGTTCTTCCTTACTCTGTCGGCTAACTCCCAGACATCGATGTTCCACCTGCGGTAGTTGTTTCTGACTACCGGGTCTTTGGCTTCTTCCTCTGTTATTAGGCCGAACTTAATTAGGGATTTCCAGAAGCGGCTGGCCTCTCCGGCTGAGTAGAAAAATATAGCCAGCTCTCCTTTAAGTAAAGACTGGATAGTGTCTTCTCTATCTAAGTTAGCCAGCTGGTCTTCTAACCAGTAAAAGCCGGCCGGTTTAAGTTTGTCTTTATCGGCTAACTCTTCTAATCTTTTAGCGTTAAGCTCATCAGCCGTTTTACCTTCCTCATAGAAGGCCTCCATGGCCTGAACTATCGGGTCGGCGATGTATTCTAAGCTTACCGCTTGGCTGTGGGCTCGGCCGGTTATGGCTGCTGCCTCATGGATTAGGGTTTTTCCTAATTCGGTCCGGTCGGCTTCTGTGGCAGGGTTTATTACTATTATGCCGCCTGTGTTTATGCCGGTTAGTTCTCGGCCGATAGCTTGCTTGAACTCGGCAAAAAGCTGCGGTGGGCCTCGGACTACCTTGGCTCCAACTAAGATATCTGCTAACTGCGGCTGGTTGTTGTTTCTTAATAAGGCAGCTGTCTGTTGCTGTGCTTGTTGGTAAGCTTGTTCACCTGCAGCTATGGCATCTCTGTGTTTGGCAACCAGGCTGGATAAGGTTTTCTGCTCTGCCTCTGTAAGCGGCTGGCCGTCTTGGGTGCGGGTGGGGTCGGACTGATAAGATTTTAAGAAATTTATCGCCTGTGCAAATTTCAAAACATTATATGTACGTATAACCTCTTCTTTCTTTTCTCCGTATTCTATTTTTCCAATTTCAACTTTTTCTTCTACATTGCACCAATAAGCATAAGGATCTTCATGTACCCACCTTCCTAGAAAATAGATCTTACCCCCCCTCTGGATTTCTGTATAAGATGTACCATCTCCGTCTAGATCATCCGAGGTCTCACATTTATTTATAATTTTATTTTTCATTTCTTCTAAATTTGGATAATAACTTTTTTCCTCCCCTCTATAAGTTTTAGTCAGACTTCTTTTCTCAACGATAATCCTTGAAAATATACCCTTCACTATCGCCCTAACTTGCATATCCTCGGGTAACTTCATGACTAACGCTACCACTCTCTTTAAAAAAGTTATGTATGCTTTATGTTTGCTAGCTTCATTCTTCCAAATAATAGCCTTTTCCTTTACGAATTTTGTCCATTCTCTTGCAACTTCCTCCAAAATTGAAAGATTTGACTGGAACTTTTCAAAATCATTTTTTGCTTTTCTATGCGCAATAGGAATGCCCCATTTTAATGTATCGCAGGGCGGAACGCCTAAGCTTGCTAGCCTAATTCCTAATTTCATACTCATCGCAAATCTTGCATTGTTTAGCTCACTCTCGGTCTTTATACTAAACAATTTAAATAATTCAGATATAACCTCCCGCTCTACAAAATCTATTGGTAAATTATTATTCTTTAATGCATCAAATAAATCCGAAATTACTTGTACTTTTTTCTTTAAGACTTTTACTACAGCCTTACGAATATCGCTATCCGAACTTTTCTTTAAAACCTTAATTAAATAAGGGATAGATTCTGACTTATTTATTTTGCTTAACAATTTATTTTTCCTCTCCTTTACCTTGCCGGAAAAATATTTCCAACTTTCTATAGTAAGTCTAACAAAAATGATAAAAAGAGAAATAACGCAAGATACAACTAAAGCAGTTACATACCCAACTCCAGCAGAAAAAGCTGCTGGATTGGTACTTGTAAAATAAAAAAACAAAGAAACGCCTACCATTCCAGCAGCATATATTCCAGTTTCTTTTATAGCCTCAAAGCTCTCACTCCATTTTTTTTCGATAAGCTCGGAAAACACACGATACAAGCCAAGTGCCATTGGCGACCACACTAATAACCCAAGCAATATTCCTCCAAAAAAAGAGCCCCAAGTAACATCATGAGAAAAAGCCAAAAAACTCTCTCCATTGCATCCGCCTAAAAACAAAGTTGAAACACCTAAAAGAAGTAACGGAAGAATTCCTTTGCCTGTTTTTGGTTTACTCTGAGCAGAAGCATCAGCTTTGCCCTCACCCTTTTCTTCTCTTTTCTGCTTTCTTTGCGCGTATTCTGCTACCTCATCCTCTGTCTTCAGCCTGATATTCCCGGAATTGAGGGCGATGCCGTATTTATTCAGGATGGCGGCGCGTTTTTTGACGGTGTCTGTGCTGTAACGCAGCAGGCTCACCGGAATGCTTTCGTTTCTGCCGTTTAGCTTTCCTTCAGCTTTAAGCTGTTTGAGAAGGTTTACTTTCTCCGCAAGCAATTTAGAGTCCATCCGGAGAAGACGGGCAAAGGTTTTGGTTTGGGGATTGGCGCCGATTGATTCAAGAAGTTTTCTGTTGTGTTCTACCTTACGTCTTACTTGTTTTTCTTTTGACTTTGCACTTTGGACTTTGGACTTTGGACTTTTATCTTCTACGTTTCGTCCCTCATCCTTTCGTCCATCGGTTCCTTGCGCTTCCGATAAACCGTCTCGTCCTTCGGTTCCTTGCGGTTGCGCCGGCGCCTGAGGGCTTGATGCCGGGCCTTGCGGATTTGCAGGCGGCGCCTGCGGGCCTTGGGGCCCTTGAGGAGGCGATTGATTCGGAAACCTGCTCAAATCAACATTGGAAAGAATACCTTTTACTATCTCTTTCTGTACCGAGTCTAAATCCCCGTTGTGTAGCTGATCAATAGTATGAATATCATTTGCCGGTTGATTCAGGTAATTATTAATATATTCAACTAACGCCTCAAATATCAGGCTGATGAAAGTTTCAAACTCCGGCGGGCTGCGGGAATCATATATAAAGTCTTGTTTTAGCTGTTCTATGTAAGCAATTAGTTCAACAAGGTTAGGTTGAGGCTGCATTGCTAAACGATTGTTTATTGCCCGGCTTAAAACTGCCGCCGTCCTTTCTTGAAGTTCCTGACGGAAAGTAACAATTCCTCTATCTTGTGATAGAAAATCTGACGAAATAAAATCAGGGATAGCTTTGACAAAAAGAGGAAATTCTTGCTGTATTTTCCCAACCATAAACTCATAAGCTCTATGTAACCTTAAAGCCGGTGCTAAATAGTAAATATATTTCTGCACATAAATTCTGTCCAGCTCATCAAACAAAGCTTTTTTGGCTTGGTCGGGGTTGTTGTCGTTTAGGTCTAATAGAGCTTGTTGTAAATCTTCATCCAAAGAGTTCCAAAGCGAATCTATAACCCAATTAACAGTAGCTGTTGTAACTGCTTCGCTAGTTGATAAATTATTGATTGTGTAACGAGTGTTATGAAGATTGGCTGAATTAATCTGGACATTCACTAAATAAGTTAATAAGTATCCGTCTGCGGCTGATGATAAGTCTTTAGTTAATTGTTTTTTAATTTTAGCTATTGCTATTGTTTTGTAGAGTTTTTCTTTAAGCTTAACTTTTTCGGCCTTGATTTTAGCCTTCTGCTGTTTATTATCAAGGTTACTCCACATTTGCTCAACAAGAGCTTTTAGCCTTTCTTCTTTTGTCCCTTTTCGCTGAGCTGCATCTGAAATGGTAAGGGTTTCTCCAAGGATATCTGACAAATCTTGTTTGAATTTTTTAGCTAAATCTTTAGCATCACCGGAAGGGGCAAAGAACCTATCCTTATCCTTCTCTACATCTTTCTTATTCAGCTCATCCAGCTTGTCAAACAGGGCTTTTCTGGTAGCAGCAGAATCGTTATCGTTTAAATCATAAAGAGCTGCTCTTAAAGCTAAAGGCTGGAGGTTAGCCCAGATGCTTCTGATAAAATCGTTAACCAGCTGCGGAGTAGCACCTTGACGGCGAACCTTGCGCAAACCTTGAAGAACTTGAGGATTTGCTATTAATCGTTTGGCTT